>JAVEUY010000410.1:0-2906 GCA_034005315.1 Ignavibacteriaceae bacterium
TTTTCCTGAATATTCCATCCTTTAAGATGCTCTTTTCCGATTATTAAAAATAATAGTTTTTGATTTTCAGTATATTCATCAATTGATTTTATTTCATAGTCATTCTTTTTATTAAAATCATTTCCGATTTCGAAAAGTTTAATTTCCTTAACTCCCTGTCTCAGATTTCTTGATTCTGTTAATAAAGCACCTGAAATTAAAGTAGTCCTTAAATACTCCATATCAGCACTTAAAGGATTTGAAACTTTAACAGGATTTCCAAAAATTTTAACATCTGATTCAGATTGTAATGGATTATTTATCATTTCAAAAAATCCCAAACCTGTGGCAATTTGTCTTATCTTTTCATCAATTTCTGTTTCATCGTTTTTCTGCTCAAGTGTGATATTTATTTTTGATACGGTTGGGATATTATCAAATCCATTAATTCTAGCTATTTCTTCAATCAGGTCAATTTCGCGTTCAATATCAGGTCGATAAGTTGGAACTGAAACAAGTAAATTATCATCATCTAAAACTTTAATTGCTAAACCAAGTCGTGATAATATTATTTTTATTTTATCCTTTGGAACTTCATAGCCAAGTATTTTAGTTGTTCTGGAAAATCTTAATTTAATTTCTTTTGGCAGGATTACTTTTGGATAAACATCAATTAGTCCATCAACAATCTTTCCGCTGGCTAACTGCTCTACTAATCTTGCGCATCTCTCAGCAGCAAATTTTGTGATATTAGGATCAGTTCCTCTTTCAAAACGATAAGATGCATCAGTACTTAAACCAAGCGCTTTAGATGTTCTTCTTATACTTGAGGGATTAAAATAAGCACTTTCAATTAAAATGTTTTTTGTTGATTCTGTTATTTCAGAATTTTCTCCGCCCATTACCCCGGCAACTGCAACTTCTCTTTTTCCGTCACAAATCATTAAGGTATTTACAGGAAGTTTTCTTTCCTTCGAATCAAGTGTTGTAAAGTTTGTTTCTGTTTTTGTACTCTTTACTATTATTTTCTGATCATTAAGTTTATCAAGATCAAATGCATGTAAAGGCTGTCCACATTCGTGTAAAACAAAATTAGTAATATCAACTATATTATTCCTGGGTCTTAACCCGATCTTTTCTAATCTGTCTTTTAACCACTTTGGTGATTCTTTAACCTGAACATTTTTAACAACTTTTGCAACGTAACGCGGGCAATTTATTGTATCTTCAATTATTACTGAAGCAATTTTATTTACATCATCGCCTTTATCAGTATAAACTACTTCAGGCATTTTTAAATTTCTGTCAAATAATGCTGCAAGATCACGGGCAACTCCAATGTATGAAAGTGCATCAGGTCGATTTGGAGTAATTGCAATATCAAGTATTACATCATTAAGATTTAATGCTTCAGTTATCGGTGTTCCTGTTTGAAGATTTTCATCCAAGACCATAATTCCTGAATGATCATCACTTAATAAAAGTTCATCTTCAGCACAAATCATCCCATTTGATTCAACACCTCTGATCTTTGCTTTTTTAATTACAAATTTTCCATTAGGGATTTCGGTACCAATTGGTGCAAAGACAATCTTTTGTCCTGCTTTAACATTTGAAGCACCACAAACAACCTGCAAATCTTCTTTGCTATCAAAGACTTTACAGATAGTTAGCTTATCGGCATTTGGATGTTTTTCAGTTTCCTTAACTAATCCAACAATAAAATTTTTGTAAAGTGCTGCCTGATCAATTACATCTTCAACTTCAAGTCCGGACATAGTTAACCTGGAAACTACTTCATCTGTTGTAATGCCATCCAGATTAACTAATTCTTTTATCCAGCTAAGTAAAATCTTCATCTCTTATTCCGAATTAAAACTGTTTTAAGAATCTGATATCATTATCAAAAAATATTCTGATATCGGTTATACCGTATTTTAACAATGCAATCCTTTCGATGCCCATTCCGAATGCATAGCCGGTGTATTTTTCAGAATCAAAGTTAACATATTTAAAAACATTAGGATCAACCATTCCACAGCCAAGAATTTCCAGCCATCCGGAATTTTTGCATATCTTACATCCTTTACCTTTACATAAATAGCAAGTAATATCCATTTCGGCACTTGGTTCAGTAAACGGAAAGAAACTTGGACGAAATCTGTATTTTAAATCAGAACCATAAAATTGTTTGGCAAACGATACCAGAGTACCTTTAAGTTCAGCAAATGTAACATCAGTATCTACATATATACCATCTACCTGATGAAACATACAATAACTTCTTGCACTAACAGCTTCGTTACGATAAACTCTTCCGGGCATAATTGCACGAACAGGCGGTGCCTGCTTTTCCATAATCCTAATTTGAACTGGAGTTGTATGAGTCCTGAGTAAAAAATCTTTACTTACAAAAAAAGTATCCTGCATATCTCTTGCCGGATGATCAGCAGGAAAATTAAGCGATTCAAAATTATAATAATCAGATTCCAGTTCCGGTCCGTTTACTACAGAAAACCCCAAACCTTTAAAGATGGATTTTATTTCATCTAAAGTTTGCGTTAATATATGTTTACTGCCGATAATATATTGATTACCAGGTAAAGTTATATCTATGTTTTTTTCTTTACCGGATTGACGGGAAGAAATTCTTGTCTTTATTTCTTCAAAGTGTGCAGATACTTCATCTCTGAGCTGATTTAATTTTTTACCGAGGATTGGCTTTTCTTCTTTTGCAGTATCTTTAAGCTGTTCAAAAAGCTGTGAAACTAATCCGTTTCTGCTGAAATATTTTACTCTTATTTCTTCAATATCTTTTACTGAATTAACGGATTTAATGTCTTTTAAAAAACTATCTTTTATTTCAGTAATGTTTTTTTCAAGCATAAGATCTCTTTAAATAGAAAATACCCCCGACGGATAAAACA
>JAVEUY010000411.1:0-2890 GCA_034005315.1 Ignavibacteriaceae bacterium
GTTAAAAAAATTGTGTGATTTCATTTTTTTCGGTTCCAAGTATTTTTTTGCCGATATGTTTTTGTTCTTCAGCAAAGTAAAAGATTATTGAATCTTTTTCCTTATTAATTATCTTTATCAATCTTTCTTTTAATGATTGAAACTGTTTTGCTGTTAAAACACCTTCGAAGACAGAGTTTTGCACCCAGTTCATATACTTTCTGAAAGTTTTCAAAACTTTAGGAAGTCTTTTGGGATTTGATATGTCATAAACAGCTATGTAAAACACTTTACTAATTGGCTCTATATGGATCATAGGATTTATTTTTTCCGTTCAGATAATTAATTAAGTTATAGCATTCCATTCTGATCAGCGATCTGAATGAAAGCCTTCTATTAATTCTTTTATGCAGAATTACAGTGCTGAGTCTTTTTTCGAACTCTTCAACAAATTTCTTTCTTGCTTCATCTTTCAGATATAATCCTTTTGCGGTCTGTTTAAAGTCATCAGGCTGAATTATGTTAAGATTAATAACTCTGAATATTACTTTATCAACAATAACAGGTTTAAATATTTCCGATATATCATAAACGAGCGGATGTTTATTATCTCCGACTTCATGAATAAATCCAATAAAGGGGCTAAGCCTGGTTCTGTAGATTTCTGAAAAGCAAACTGCATAAAGCAAGGAGTTACCAAATGAAATTAAAGAGTTAATTGTGCCTGCAGGAGGATTTTTAATTCTTTTATAAAAATCATTTTGCTGTTTTAAAATTTTCTGCCAGCTTTCGTAATAAGTGTTTCTAACCTGTCCTTCAAAGCCCATCAGTTCCTGAACGGAAGCTGCAAATCTTACTTGTTCAAGATTTGCAGAAATAGTGTTTATCTGTTCATCAAGATCGAGACCGGTATAGGTGTATGCTTTAAGACTTGTAAGTATATTCTTCAGTGAAGTTTGAATAATAGCTTTTGCAATATAAATCCGTCTATACTGATTAAGATAAGCACTGTATTGCAGCAGTTGTATATCACCTGAACCACTTTTATTTTCAGGGATAAAACTACCTACATAGCTGCCATAATAATTAAAAATATGAACTGGTATTGCATAATTACTCAGGCATTTAAAAAGCTGAGTGTTAAATCTAACTTCTCCGAATGTATAAATAGATTCAACAGATTCAGCAGGAATGTATTTTGGTTTACCGGAAGTTTCTGATTTCGAAACAGGTAAAAGGACATTTTCTTCTGTGCTCTCATAAATATCAACTTTGTTAAGAGCTTCAGAATCAATTTCGGTTTGGAGCATTAAGGAATTATCTTTTCTTGATAAAACCGTATTAGAAAATATGTAAATATTGTTTTTCATTATAGTTGAATTCTTTATTAGTTAAACCTATTATCTCACAGCCAAAAGAAGGGCATTTCCTCCCCCAATAAAACACCCTTCCAAGCTGTGTTTAGCAGAATGAATCAAGATATCATTATCTACTTACTCGCTTAGCAAAATATTTAACCCATAAAAAACCAAAGATTAAAATTGTAAGTCCAAGCCAAATACCGTGCACTGTTTTTGTAAAGAACAATAATCCTGTAGTAATAAACAAAAGAATGTAACTAATAGTTTTAGGCAGTCTTTTAAAGAATATATTGTGAAAAACTGTAATCAACCCAAGTGCTAATAAGAAAGTGCCAATTACTAAAAACATAACATTTACCTTTCTGTAAATAATGGATCTTATAAAAATTTAATTTCTTTTCGATCAGCAAGCCATATTGAGATATAATAAGACATATCATCAATGGATATAATCAAAATCTTTAACTACCTCATAATTTTCATCTTCCACAAAATGCTGAAACCTTGTTGCATCAAAGAAAAACCTTTTAATCTTAAAATCTTTTGTTATTACTGTTATACGATGAAAAGCATTATTCGGAAATAATATTGTTATACCTTCACCAGCTTCAAATTCATTATCATTCAAAGCACTTTCAATAAAAGCAAACTCAGCTAATATTCCCGAAGTAAATGAATTAACACCAACAATTTCAACAGCATCATAAATGCTGCTTCCATCGCCGCCCCGATAACTTATAACTTCTGTTTTAGAATCTTTCATTGTTTTATCTTTATTAATTTTACAAGTGAAATTTAGGATGAGGTTTAGCGGAAGTAAACAAAAACAACATTGCGGAAATGTTGTGTTAGATAAGTGTAGCACAGATTAGAAATCTGTGCTAAGATTATTGCTTTTATTTTGCACAGAATGCTATTCTGTGCTGCATTTTATAATTCTATAATTTTACGACAAACCTGTTCTTATCAGCCTGAATAAAATATTTCGAATCGCCCCATTTACGAGCAGAATTGATTATAAAAACAGAAGCAGCATCATTGTCTTCAATCAATTCTGATATTTTAGAATTTACTTTAGACCGCTTAGTTCTGAAATCTTCTTTTGAAAATCCTTTCTTAAACCAGCGTTTTTCTTTAATGTAAATATTTGGGTAATATTCCTCAAAATATTCGGCAAATTTTATTTTGGTTTCATCTGCAGTAAACTGCTCAACGGAAATATTTTTTATTCCTCTATTATTTAAATCAATAAAAAAATAATAAAACAAAAACTCCATTGGTTCCAAAGATACAATTTCGTTTCCATACCGGAGTTCACGTCGCTCAATATCAACAATCAATTTAGTTTTATCACTCAATATTTTTAATTGTGTTTGTGTGATTGAAACAATTTCATCAAACTTATGCTTAAGCAGATTCTGGTCTTTAATTTCCGGTGAGATCAAGGGTCTTAATCGCACAAAAGGGATTTCAGAAAGCTCAAGCTGCTTAGATTCATTTTTAGTCTGGGGATTAAATACTTTAAATTCATTTTCTTCACTGTTAAGAAC
>JAVEUY010000412.1:0-2883 GCA_034005315.1 Ignavibacteriaceae bacterium
TGAAAATTAAAAGCAATTCTAACACCCAGATGTAATGTTAAAATATCGGTTTTTGATTGACTTGGATTATATACTACTCTTGAATTAATAATCTGAATGCTTCCTTCTTTCAGGTAATCAGCTTTAGATCCAAATAAATATCTGGCTTTCAAATCCAAATATATTGCTCCTATTTCAGTTACAGGATCACCGCTTAATAATATTGCAACTCCTCCTCCAGCTCCATAGCTCCACGCCCAGTCATCAAAGTTAGTGGTGCTTGCGATATCATCTCCTCCATAATCTCCCCTGACTGAAGTTTCGGTGTATAGGTAATTTCCGCCAAACAGCCCTTGGATATATGGGCGGATAATTCCGGCTGGCAATCCTAACTCAAAAACTAAATGAAAATTTAAAAGATTATTAGTCCGGTCAACATTCAGATAAACATCAGGAATTGTATGGCTCCATGGCTCCCGTCGTGACTCCATTCCATAAACGTAATAACCAAGATTTAACCCGATACCCAAAGGCGATTGTGGTTTTGGTGATAAGAACATTATTTCCCCGCTAAGTCCATAACCAAAATTATCGACTTGTTTGCCAAACTCTTCTTGCGGAGATGCAATTGAAAAGTTAATACCTGCTTGTTGAGCATTTATAAACTCAGCAATTAAAATAAAAACGATTACTAAAACAGAAATTTTATTTTGCATATTATTTTCACGTGTATGAATTTTTTGTAAACTAAAATACTTTAATATTTATAAATAGTTCTGCTCCGGATGATAAGCGGTTAAATTTTTACTTATAATAAATTTTATATGACCAGGGATTTAATTTTAACTGAAGATTATTATTAAATTCTGTTTGCCTGTCATTATTAAAATCTGTGTAGCTTCCCTCTAACTCTTCTGAATATATATTTGTATTTAGTTCTTTATCAGTAAGGTTGAAAAATCCAATCACTTCATTTTCTTCTTTATTGCGTCTGATTATCAAAACATCTTTTTCATTATTGATAAAATCAATTGAACCTTTTTCAGCACCTGTCCATAAAGCTTTATTTTTATCTCTGAGCGAATTTAATTTCTTATAAAGTTTTCCAAATTTACTTTCCTGCCAGATAATAGAATCTTTTTCAAAAAACTCCAGCCGTTTATTAAAACCGCTTTCCTGTCCATTATAAATTAAAGGCATTCCCGGAATAACATAAGTTAAGACCGCAAAAACTTCAGCAGCTTCACCTAATCGCTCAAACTCGGTTCCGTTCCAGGAATTTTCATCATGATTAGATGTAAACTGCATCCTGTAAGCATAATCAGGATAGTTCTTTGAATCTTTTAAAATATGTTTAATAATATCGTTCGGTTTATTTTCTTTAATGTAAATACCATTAAATATTTTATGCAGTTCCCAATCGTAAGTCATATTAAAAGCTTGTTTATGCATTTCTGGTGTATCCCATTCTGCTAACATAAAAACAGGCTTCAACTGATCAAGTTCAACACGAGCTTCATTCCAGAATTCAACAGGAATCATACCTGCAACATCACATCTGTAACCATCAATATCAAATTCCTTAATCCAATATTTTAGTGCAGATATCATCTCTTTCCACAAATCTTTATTATCATAATTTAAATCGATAACATCCGACCAATCCGAAACAGGCGGAATAAAATTTCCTGATGAGTCTTTGGAGTAAAAATCAGGATTTACTTTAACCCATTTGTTATCCCAGGCTGTATGATTAGCTACCCAATCTATTATTATATACATACCTTGATTATGTATTTCATCAACCAGGGATTTAAAATCCTCCTTAGTGCCGAATTCAGGATTAACATCAATGTAATCTTTAACCGAATAATAACTCCCAAGTGTACCTTTTCTGTTTAGTTCGCCGATTGGATTTATGGGCATTAACCAGAGTATATCAACACCAAGTTCTTTTAGCCTGGGCAAATGTTGTTGAAAGGATTTAAATGTACCTTCTTTGGTGAATTGTCTGATATTAACTTCATAGATTGTTGAATTTCTTGCCCAATCAGGTGTACTAGGTTGGGAAAAATTATATTGAGGCAACAGAATAAATAATAGAAACAGAATCAGAAATTTTCTCATTATTAAATCCCTTTAGTTAAGTAAGTTTAAAACAAAAAAGCGCTCAAAAAAAGAGCGCCTAAAAAGGAATAAACAGGACCTATTTCTTGGGCTTTGCTTCGCTTACAATGATATTACGACCCTTGAGTTCAGAACCATTTAGTGCCTGAATTGCAGCAGTTGCTTCAGCTTCGTTTTCATATTCAACGAAACCAAAACCTCTTGATCTGCGTGTCTCTTTATCAGTTACTACTTTTGCTGAGAGAACTTTACCATGTGTGGCAAAAGCTTTCTGCAAATCGTCATCACTAGCTGACCAGGGGAGACTCCCTACAAACAATTTGATACTCACAAAACGAACCTTTTATTAATTGAACAAAAAAGCGTCATTTGACGCAGGAATAAAATACTACTAATAATTTAAGAAACAAAGAAAAAATACAATTATTAATAAGTTTTTAGCCAATAAAATAAGCTTTTATCTTAAATTGGTTCTATAACAGTGGTATAATTAAAAGGATTTAATGGGTTGGAATTACAGCATTTATTAGTTGTTCTTTTATAATGATTTAGCGATTGCATCTTTTACATTATCGACTGAGATAATTTTAATGGTATTATCCTGCTTTATATTCTTCATGTTTCCGGTTGGAATAATTGCAGTTTTAAAACCAAGCTTTTTTGCCTCTGTAATTCTTTTATCTATATGACTGACACTTCTGATCTCACCGCCTAATCCAACTTCTCCAATAAGTATTGTCTGATTATCTATAATTTTATCTGTCAGGCTTGATGCGA
>JAVEUY010000032.1:0-13250 GCA_034005315.1 Ignavibacteriaceae bacterium
TGTGTTAAGACTGATGTTTACATTTTTTTGCGGAACTTCTTTCTTCTGAAAATATTCCAGATACCAATAAAGCGCCAAAGAAAGCACAATAACAATCAAAGGGAAAATAATAAATGGCAGATAATTTTTTCTTTCTACTGGTTCATAATATCCGGCACTTTGTTCTGTTTGTTCCGTAACAACTTCTTCTTCTTTTCCTTTATCTTCTTTCTTATCATCAGATAAGTCTGTTATACCGGTTTCTGGTTGTGAATCCTGAATTCTATGATCATCTGCTTCAGAAAGACTTAAATAATTATCTTCATGAATTTCTTCAGAATAATCAGTAGTTTCAATCACCTGCTCCTTATCGGATGAGATGATTGCTTCATCATTCTCTTCATCTTCTTGCTCTTTGGCAGGTTTGTAAGTTTCAAAATACTTTGAAGTGTTTTCCCAAAATTGTTTACCTTCTTCAGAATCCTGAGTTTCAATTATTTCAATTGTCTGCTCAAGTGTTTCATCATCATGCATTTCATCAATCTGCATTTTATCAATTTGTATTTCGTCAATTTTTACTTCATCAACTTGTAATTCATCATTGCTTTCAGAAATATCAGATTGAATTAACTCCATTTCAACGGGTTCAGAAAAAATAATATCAGATTCTTCGCTTTTTATTTCGTCTGTATTATCATTTAAGTTAAGTAATTCATCTAACTTTTGAGATGAATCATTATCAATATTTTCCGCTAAAGAAATTTGAACAGGCTCGGTCAATTCCGTTTTATCAATTTCAACAAACGCATCCTCTAAAACTGTTTCTGTTTTCTCTTCAGTAAATTCTTCTTGTTTAATTTCATCAGCAATTTCATTTTTTCTCAAATTCAGATCGAAATTAATTTTTTCATCAGCAATATCAAGGATAGATTCGGCTTCAATCTGCTGAGATAAGTCTTCGCCAAAATCCCACGCAATGTTTTTAAGTTCCTGAGTTTGTTTTTCATATTCACTTAATTCAGTTTCCTTAACAGGCTGTTCGCCTGATAATATTTCATCAGATATTTCAGTATCAATAGTTTCAGTCCATTTTAACTGAACCTGGTTTGAATTATATGATCTTGCATCAATTACAAGAACCGGAAAATTCTCCGCTAATTCAGTAACAGCAGCGTTAGAAATAATCTTTTCAACTTTTGATTCGATAAGTCTTCTGTATTCATATCCTGAAGTTGGAATATAAATATCATCAAACGGAACACCTCTTAAAGGTATTAAAGGTTTGCCAATACTAAGACTGAATGCTGAATCAACCGGATGAAAATCATCATCATCAGCAAATGGAACACTGAATACCAGCCCTTTTGTATTGGAATTTTTAAGATCGCTTTCTTCAGAAAACAAGATAAGATCCATTTCCTCTTCGGATACTTCGTTATTGTCATTACCAAGCACAGGTTTAATTATGCTTCCTTTAATCAAATTAAAATATCCGAAACCATTAAGAAACAATGATTGTCCGATCTTAGTGGCAGAAGAAATTCTTTTTAATAAAAGTTCAAAAAATATTTTCGCATCCTGATCGGGGATGCCTGAATTTTTTGCAAGTTTTCTTATTAATTCTGTTTTAGTCATAATCAGATTTTTTATAACCTGTAATTTATACCAAAAATTATATCTAAAGGAACTTCGCGATATCCATTCCAAAAATAGTTTTTCTGATTTAAAAGATTATTAATATTTACAGTTAAATCAAGATTTGGCTGAAAAGAATATATGAAGGATAAACTTACGTCAGCATAATCACCGAGAGAAATTTCATTTTTAAAATCAGAATATCTCTTCGACTGATAATCTAATTTAATACTTGAACTTAATCCATTGGAAAAATTGTAGCTGTAAATTGCATTTAACTTCAGAGCAGACTGATAAGGTATCTGATTTCCTTCAGTATCTCTGATGTCAGAAATCTCAATTGAACTGTAAAACTCACCATAAGGTCCGAGATAAAACAAAAAGTCACCGTACGGACTAATGCTTTTCATATCAGTATATTTTAAATCAAATTTACCTGAATCGGTTGAAGGAGTAAAGTATGGAAAATTTTCTGAAGTAAAATATTTTAATCCGCCATTTATCTGGAAATATTTATCAAACTCATATTTAACAGAAGCTGTAAGAGCATTGCTTTTTTTCCAGTAAATACTGCCGATACTATCAACTCTGAAGTAATGATTCTTTTTTAAATAATCACCCGGACTATCAAACTGAGCAGAAGGAGAAAACTCGCCAAACAATGTTATATCCTTGTTTATTTTCATTGCTACAGAAGCATAAATTGCATTATAGACATTACCAGCCGATGTTGAAAAAGTCCAGCCAACACTTCCCTTAATCAGTTTAGTAAAATTTAATCCTGCTGCAGGTCTGATCATGAAAAAATTATTTCCTGAGCTGCTGCTTAAGTTGTTTTTAATTAAATGGTTTTGATAATCAATTGTAGTCTCAAGATTAAATGCTGAAAACTTTGCTAATGCTTCGGCTTTTAATTTCATGTTTTGTTCACTAAAAACTTCCTGAGTAATATTTGTAAAATTATCATTAAACTTTACACCGAATAAGAAATACTTGCCGAAATCATTTTTGACTGCAGCTTCAATCCTACCATAATTCAAACTTCTTCTTTCTGCAGGATTATCAGAAGCAAAAAACTTAAAGCTTGTGGTTCCATAATTTCCGTTAAGAGAAAACTGAGTGCCCGGGAAAACTTCTCCATTAATATCTGACCAATAAGTTAGATTAAACCCAAATCTTGTTTTATACCTGTCGCTATTATCTTCGTAAGCTCTTATAAAATTACCGTTAAACATTCCTTCAATAATTCCGTTTTTAAAAGGATATGCATAATTACCTGAAACTGTCGGAATTGTGTAAAGCCCGATACCAGCAGAAAGATTTCCTTTATAAAAAGATACATCATCCAAGAAACTCATATCACTTTTAAGCGGATTTGAAAAACTTCCTATTTCTAATTCTTCAGGTGAATATGATGGTTTTATAAATTCTTCATTAACTGTAGAAATAAAATCCGGTTTAATCTTATCAACTTTTTTAATGTTAAGCTGACTTCTGCCGGTAATTACAAAATCAGGAAGTTCTACTTCAGGATTTTTTGTTTTATCATCCTGTGCAAATGAAACGAACATCATAAAAGATATTATCAGAGATATTAATAGTTTCATTGTACACTCCTTAATTTTTTTGCTGCTTCATCACCAATCGGTGTACCTTTATATTTTGCTAAAACAGCTCTGTACATTTCAGCAGCATTTCGTTTGTCATTAAGTTTAACATAACAGTCTCCGCTTAGTAAATAAGACCGCATCAGCCATTCCTCATATCTTGAAAAAACTGTTCTAACTCTTACCAATGCAGTTATAGCATCATTATATTTCTTCTGATCGTAAAGTGACTGACCAAGATAGTATTGGGATTTTGCACCTAATTCATCTGTTCTGTTTTCTGCCAGCGCAATAAGATAACTATCAGCGTTTGAGAATCTGCCGCCGGCAATATCAATCAGTGCAAGTTCAAATTTTGATTTGTCTCCGAAAACAGTTTCCGGATAATACATCACAACTTCATCAAAAACTGAGTAAGCTTCCTGGTATCTGGACATTTCTAAATATGTCATTCCTTTATTGTATTGAAATTCCGGTACCTTATTTGATTTTTTAAGTTGATTAATACCTTTATCATAAATGTTAATTGCTGACTGATAGTTCTTTGATGAGCGGTATATATTTCCAATTTCAAGAATAGAAGCAGATGCCAATTCAGATGACTGATAATTATTTACAACTTTTTCAAAGTTAAAAACAGCTTCTTCACCAAGTCCTAAATTCTGTGCACTTTTCCCTATCCAATAATAAGCATCAGGGATAAGACTGCTGTTTGGATAAGCAGAAGTAAAATTAGCATATTCTGATTTTGCTTTATCATATTGTCTTAAGCTGTAATAAATCTCACCTTTCTTAAACAACAACTGATCTGAATAAGATAAACCCGGATTCTTGGATACAAATTCACCGAGAAATGTTATTGCTTTTTCCGGATTACCTTTAGCAACATAACTGTACTGAATTCCGTTTACTGCATCAAACACATATTGAGATGATGAATACTGAGCTAAAACTTTTTCGTAATTGACAATTGCAGAATCATATTTGCCCTGATTGAATTGTGCATCGCCAATTGAGTAATAAATAACCGGTTTCAGTTTAGTATCAGGATATTTTAAAATAACATTATTGTACTGTGCAATCGACTGAGGATAATTTCTTTGTTGAAAATAAATCCAGCCAATCGTAAACAACGATACTTCAGCATATTCCGAATCAGGAAATTTTTCCTGGATGTTTTTAAACTCATTTATTGCATCCATTGTTTTCCCGGATTTATATAAAGCCTGAGCATATTGATATCTTGCGTAAGGATTTATACTTAATCTTGTATCGGCAGTAAACAATTCTTCATAGATTTTACTTGCAGCGGAATAATTTTTACTTCCAAAATAGCTGTCAGCAAGCCTTAGCTTTGCATCGGAGAATCTTTCATCATCTTTATACTTTTTAGTAAAATCTAAGAACTGAATTGCCGCATTTTCATAATCGCCGCTATTAAAGTAGCAGTAAGCTTTGCCATAAACTGTTTGTAAATTAATTTTGTTATCGTTTCCTGAAGCCAAGTTGTAGCGATTTAAAGCTTCACTATAATTATTTAATGCAAACTGATTTTCTGCAATAAAGAAGTTTAGTTTTTGTGTTTCAAAAGACGGATCAGAATTATCCAACTGGTTTAAATGTTTCAATGAGTTTTTATAATCATTCAGATGATATTCTGCTATCCCGATTCCAAGTAATGCCCGGTTAAAAACTGATTTTTCAGCTTTCTGATTATCCAGAACTAACTGAAAATAATTTTTTGCAGACTTATAATCCCTTTTACTTAATTCAATTTCTCCAAGCATTGCAAAAGATTTAGCTTTGATCAAATCATTTTCAGAAGAGTTGGCAGAAATAAGATAACGAGTTGCCAGATCAGTATTGTTTGTATTAAAGTAAACTACACCAAGCTGATATTTTGCTTCTTCAGCAAGTTTATCTTCAGGATATTTTTCTAAAAACTCTTTGTAGATATTGTTTGCATCAGAGAATTTACCCAAATATCGTTTACATTCGCCTTTACGGAAAAAAGATTTGATTCCGATAGAATCTGATTCCGAAGATAATTCATCAAACTGATTGTAAGCGCTTTCATATTTCTTCTGCTGAAAATACGTCCAGGCAAGTCCATACTTTGATAATCTGTAATACTCAGATTCCGGAAATTTCTCTATCACTTCCTGGTAACTTTTTTCTGCATCAGGAAATTCATTAACTCTGTAATGTGCAGTAGCTAATAAATATATACTTTCTGAATACATCTCATCAGAAAGATTTGTAAGTCTTGGACTTTTTAGCTCAACAATTGAGCTTTGATAATCTTTTAATTTAAAATAACAAATTCCGATTCTGATTTGCGCAGATGTAGCCAAAGATGAATTTTTATGATATGTTAAAAGCTGATCATAATATTTAACAGCGTTATTATAATCACCTGTCTGCTCATACGCATTGGCTAAAGCATACAAAGAATAATCAGCATATTTTTTATTTCTCTTATCAGCAACAGCTTCTTCAAGAAACTGAATTGCCTCTTTAGTTTTATTTTCAACTGAATATGATTCACCAATCCAATACAATCCATTTCCGTAATAATCACTTTCAGGATATTCATTAAGAAGTTTTTTCAATCTTAGCCGTGATAAATCATACTTGCCGGTACTAAAGTAAATCAAACCTAAATTATATAAAGCTTTGTCTCTGTAATTTGACCAATGAAATGTATTTGCGATATATTCAAAACCGATAGCTGCTTCATCTTTTCTGCCAAGTTTTAAAAGAGATTCGGCTGAATAATATTTAGCAGTTGCATATAATTCATCAACGATTCTGTAATCATTAAAAAAATCTTCAAAAAGTCTGTTTGCCTGTGCATATTGCTGATTATGAAAAGCGTTCATAGCCAAATCAAACTTTTCTGATATTTGCGGATATATCTGAAAAAAAGCGGAAATGAGGGTAATTAACAGGAATTTCTGCATGCTTAATCCTTCGCTTTGAAATTTTGTGTAAATAAAGCTTTAGACTATCCTAATAAGATTTAAGTTTTCAGGAAAATAATACTAAAACTCTGCGCAAATATAAACCTCAACATTTCATAAAAGCAAGCCACTAAATGAAATATGGCAATCTTCTAAAGAAAAGTCTTAAAAAGTCTTTAATAAGATAATGGGTTAATATCAGGATTGTGATTTTTTATTTTTACGAAAATAATAAAGATTGAAGACTGATTCCCCAAATTTTGCAGAAGATTTTGCGTTTATTAAAGATAAATTTCTGATGGATTTCAGTATCAATTCTTTTTCAACTTTAACATTCACAGCTCCAATTATATGCGAATAAAGCTGATCTTCAAATTTCATTGCAGATAGAATTGATACAATACATACTTCCCTTTCTTTTAGTGAGAGTCCTTTTCGTCCTAAAACTTTTCCATAACCTTCGATAATAAGCCACTCAGTCATTTCAGGCGAAAAAGATCTGATATTTTTCAGAAGACTATCATATTTATCAGCATAAATAATTTTACAATTTTTTTTCCCGCGGTTTAAATATTTCTTAAGGTCAAATCCATTATAAATTTTTTGCTTATTTACTGTGTTATGAAATATCTTAAGTGAAACAAGTGCTGAAGGAAATCCGGCAAAAAGATAGGTTTGCAGTAATGCTTCATAAATCTTTTTTGAAGGAGTTTTATTTTCTAATAATTGTTCAAGTATAATTTTGAAATAATTTTTCTTTCTTAGAACTGAACTAGCGGAAAGTAAAGCTAACAACTCAATTTCATTAAGTTTTTTTATCTGTAATGTTTCTTTCATAAATCTTTAAAATAAAAAAACCCTCACTAGGAGGGTTTAAAAAATATTTCAGGACTACTTAATATTACCAAGTTCGTAATCAGCAGTCTTTTTATAAGTTGGATCAGCGGAAGCAAGTTTGAAATTTTCTTTTGCTTTGGTCATATCACCTTTACCTTTATAAGAAATGCCCATATAGTAATAAGGTCCGCCTTTGGTAATTTTTGAACGATATTTAAGAGCATTCAATGCAGCTTCAATTGATTCATCATACTTACCTAACTCAGAATAAACTTTTGCAAGTGAAAGATATGCAGCATCATAATTATCATTATCAACAGCCTTTTTCAGAAATTCGATTCCTTTATTAACATCGCCGCTAGCCAAATTATCGTTACCTAATTTTGCATAAGCAAGTGATATATTCTTCTTAACTTTTTGTTTAATGGAATTACTGGCATTAGAGTTTAAAATCTTTTCAAAATTTTCAATTGCAGCAGAATAATTACCCATAGAAAAATAAACACCGCCAAGTGCATTTAATCCACCTTCAAAATTACTGTTCAGCTTCAATGCTTCTTCAAAAGCTGTTTTTGCCTCTTCTAATCTGTTAGCTTTTTTTAGTGCAACACCTTTTTGATAATAAATTCTATAATCTTTTTCAATCTGTAACGCAGCGTTATATTTTTCAATGGCACCATTAACATTTTCATTTTTCAATAAAGCATTACCTTCATTATAAAGTTTGCCTGCTTCCGGTTTCATTTCCTGAGCTATACCAACTAAAGAAAAACCCAATGTTAACAGAACTATAAATATTAAGCTGTTTTTCTTCATAATGTCCTTCCTGTTTTGTTAAAAATTACTTAAAATTTGTGCGGAAGGCGGGACTTGAACCCGCACGCCAAACGAGGCACTACCCCCTCAAGATAGCGTGTCTACCAATTTCACCACTTCCGCTTAAATTTGCGAGCGCAAATTATAGGTATCAGTCAAGAAAATCAACCCTAAATATATGGAAGCATTTAAATTTGTTGTTGTTCTTTGTTAATAATTCTATAACAGATAAATATTCCTCTTCATAGTTTTCTTTTATTAGCTCTAATTCCTTTTCTGATTCTTTTAGTCAAATATTTTTAAGAATATTTACTTAAGCTTTTGACTTTTTATTTACCTGTAAGACTTTGGTTGATTAAAATATTTATAATAAAGCACTCAGTTAAACTAGTAGTTGAAGCGGAGTAGTTAATAATAAAACTTATAAAAGCGCCAAAAGCACAAATACTTTAGATTTGAAGTAAGGTTTAGTTAACGTTCTCTATTTTTTAATATAAAAATAATTATATACACTTTGATTTACTTTAGAATATAAAAATCCGGTTCCATCTCCATTCATATTTCCAGGCGATCCTTCTTTTAAGTAAGGACCATTAAAACTTTCAATAGTATTGATTGACAATATACCAGATTTATTAAGATTAGAACTGCTGATAGTAAATTTGTCAGTTTTAGAAATTATTAAACCTGGAGCGTGATACATTAAGTTTGTATCCGGCGGAATGGAATAAGTTATCCAATATCTTAAGACATAATAATCAGCGTTTCCTTTGAAAGATATTTCGAGACTATCATTAATTTTAAGTGTGTCAAAAAGATTATGATTATAACTTATATTAATGAAAGAATCAGGCATACTTATTATCCCCGTAAGTTCTCCGATACCGGTTTTAATTGTGAATTTATCAGTTTTAATAGGTTCGATAAAAAATTCAGCCGGTTTATTAAAATTAATTACTCCATAATTTCGGGGGTCAACAGAATATGAGTTTTCAAATGGAATACTGTTGTTACCAATAAAAATACTCTCAATAGATGTGATACTTTCTCCAATAATTTCCCCTTCAAAGTCCATTGTTGTTTTGTAAATAACTTTGTTTGAATCAGGATTAAAGTATGATGGATGAGTAGTAACAATAACTTTCGCAAACAATTTATTTTTTTCAACTTCCACAATTGTTGATTTCTGATCACAGGAAATGAAAGTTATTAACATTATAAACAGAAGAAATATTCTGATTTTCATATAGCTACCTCTCTGCGTTATGCATAAGCCGCTGTCCAAAACTGTTATACGACTATGTAAAACCAATGCAAATAATTATTTAAATATTCATTTTATTCACTAAACTTAAAGAGCAATTTACTTTTACTACTAATACCAATAACTTGTCAAATGCCGCAATTTTTAAGGCAGTCGGTTTTGAGTTGCTGGTTATATTGCGTTTTATAATTCTATTGCATCTATCAGAATAATGATATAATTTTGACACGAACTTAATAAAGGATTTTATCAATGCCTATTATCAAACCAATATCTGATTTGAGAAATAAATCAAACCAAATTTCAGAGCTTGCTAACAACTCCAACGAACCAATTTTTATTACTAAAAATGGTCATGGTGATTTGGTTGTTATGTCTATGGCACACTATTCTAATCTGCAATTAAAACTTGATTTACTTAGCAAATTATCCGTTGCACAAAATCAAAAAGCCGAAGGAGACAAAGGTCGAACACTCAAGCAAGTTATGAATGATATTAGGAATTCTATTAATGCCAAAAGATAAATATCAAATTCGATTACTTAGAATTGCCGAAGAAGATTTAGCTGAGATAATATCATTCATTGCAGCCGAAAACCCGATTGCAGCAAATTCAGTCGCCGACAAAATTGAAAAGAACATTGAACTCTTATCCGAGAATCCGATGCTTGGAAGAACACCCAAAGACGAAGACATTAAAAATTTCGGTTATAGATACCTAATAGTTCAAAATTATATCGTATTCTATACTATCGAAGAAAGAACAATTTTTATTCACCGCATCCTTCACGGAGCAAGAAATTATAAAACTTTACTATGAACATTTAGCAGTATAACGACGTTGCCGCTAACACCTGCCACCCAGAATAACAATGCCGCTCAATTAACAACAGCCGATAATTGCATAAATGCCAAATGCGAATATGGCGTCCGCTTTATTGGAGGGTTATACTCACAAGCTTTAATTAAAAGGACAAGCATTTCTACTTGGCCCATATTTTTCGCAACAGTTTTTACTTCAACAATGTCATTTTGTTGTTTTGAACAAAATTATTTACCCTTAAAGAGTATATGTAAACACCGCTTGTAAGATTACTTGCATCGAATAATGTTTCATAAATTCCAGACGGCTGTTCTTCATTTACAAGTGTTATTATTTCTTGACCTAATAAATTATACACTTTCAACTGAACTAATCCACTCTTTGAAAGTTGATAATTAATATTTGTAACAGAGTTGAATGGGTTAGGATAATTCTGATATAAAATGTAAGAACTTAATTGAGAATTTTCTTCTTCCTTTTCCACAGAAACAGGTGTAGCACTTCTGTAAATTCCATAATTATGCACACTGCAATATGCATATCCATCCTTATCAAAATATACGCTGTTTATAAATGAGGTATTTGGCAAACTACCTGGGAGGCCTGAATTTACTATCCGCCAGCTGTCGCCATAATCAATAGACATTATTAAGCCTTCCTGTTCAGCCCCTGCCATTATATATCCGCCTGATTTTGTTGTAACATATCGTATCCAGCCATGCCTTATATATTCCCAGTTATCTCCCCAATCATTAGTTCTGTAGATACCTGACCATCTTGTTCCCAAATAAATATAGCCTTTTTCTGATAGAGTTAGATTCATAAAGAAGTTAGTAGCAGGAGGAATACCATTAGTAATAAGCTGCCAAGATGAACCATTATCAACTGATCTAAATATTTCAGAAAAA
Source organism: Ignavibacteriaceae bacterium (assembly GCA_034005315.1). Lineage (GTDB taxonomy): Bacteria > Bacteroidota > Ignavibacteria > Ignavibacteriales > Ignavibacteriaceae > IGN3. The sequence continues at coordinate 10,833 of JAVEUY010000032.1, forward strand.
GTAGCAGCAAATAATTTCCCGTCTTCGGACCTTACTATATCTACTATTTCATTCCCAGGATCAGGACTAGAACCTAATTTTAACCAACTTTCTCCTTCATCATCTGATAAATAGACTGCATCATAGATGCTTGCAAAAATACTATCAGAGTTTTTCAGAATTTTAGTACAGGTGTTAATTGATGCACCTGTATTTTTTTGCTCCCAGGTTTTTGAGCCATCGGTAGATTTATAAATACACCCGCTTTCAGTATTACCCCAACCTGAAATGAGGATATGATTATTATCCAGAATCAATATGCTGCTAACATTAACATATTCGCTGTCATCTATCTCACCATAAGAATCCCAGGTTTTCCCAAGATCATCAGAAAAAAAAACAGAATCACCAAAACCCTGCCATTCCGTTGAATAAAGTCTGCCTGAATTGTCTTGGGTAATATTTGCTATAAAAAATCCATCTAGACCAATATATTCCCAGAATTCCTGAGCGAATGTTGTACGAGCGAATACTATGATAACAAAAATTAAAATATTTGACTTCATATTTTTTTAGTTATTTAGTTAAAATCATTTTTTTTGTAAATGAATATCCATTTGCTTTTTATATAGCGGACAGGCATGCGTGTAGCTGCATATCCACGTTCCAATTGTCTTTTAATCTCCTCAAATCCTCAATATTTAAAAATAGCTCGTGCATATCTATCATCCTGACATATTTCCGTCTAAGGAAATCTTAACTCCAAATCCTCTATTAAGAACATAAGTATAAATCATCGTTGTTTTAATGGCGTTGCTGCTAACAAGCAGCGACACCGTTTTTTTTGATTATATTTTGTTTAAATAAAAATTTTATTTACTTACTAAAAACTTTTATAAATCTAACTAACTTTAACCTGCATATACAAAGACCTGATATAGTCGTCTTTGTTGAGTTTATTCCTAGGTTGTTTTAATAAATTTAATTATAAAGATTAAATTTATTTTAAAGATTCTCAGATTATATTCTTTAGCTTTTAAAATGTTACCTAGTGTCATTATTAAAGTCATTAATTTTAATTTAATTTCATATTTTTACTGAAAAAAGGTCCATGATCTATTGTCCCAATTACTAAGTTACCATCTTTAGTTCTTGCTAATTCTGTAATATTAATATTTGGTTCTAATTCATATAAGTTAAATGTTATATCTATCCAATTTAGTCCATAGTCTTTTGAAAAGTATAGCTTTTTGTTTTTATTATTCCTATCAACAACAGAAATGTAAATTAGATTATTACTATCCATAAAAAACTTTATTAATGCAAAGCCGGGTATCTCAATTTTATTGAATGACTTATTTATTATATCAATCATATATAAAATTCTCTGATATTCAATAATTATATTTCCATTAGATAATATTTCGAATGATTCGGCATCACAAATATATTCCCAAATGGCATTATCCTTAAGTTTAAACAATTGCTTTTCCGAACATAAGTAAAAGTCATCATTATGTCTTTTTATTGTACTATATCCTAGGATTGGAACTTTTTCACCATTTATATATTCTGTCCTTTTTGATTCCAATATTGTTGGTTTTCCGTTTATGATATACTTATTCAATAGCTGACAATTTCCAAATAAATCATTTATTGAAAGGACACCATACGAAGAAGTGACATATATTTTATCTCTTGAAGAAATAAGTATATCGAAAATTCTAATAGAATTAAAACAATTTATTTTAGTCCAATTCTTTCCATTATCCATTGAATAGTACATACCCTCTGAAGTACCAACAATGACTAGGCTATCCTTTATTGCTAAGCTGTAAATTTGATCTGGAACATCTTTACTCAAAAATTCCCAAGTTTTTCCTTCATCAGTAGTTTTATAGAGTTGATCGGATGCTACAAAAACATCACCATCCTTATCAATTATTATTTTTTTAATTATGCTAATATTTTTCCATTGCTTGCTTGAAAACCATGAGTCACCATTATCTGTACTTTTAAATATTCCAGAGTAACATCCAATAAATAAAATATCATTTTTATTTGAGTATATCACATCAACAGAATTTGCGTCAAATCCATCATTAATTTTTATCCAATTCTCACCATTATCTGTTGATTTAAAAATATTTTTGTACCCATCTGTACAAATAAAAAGGTGCCCCTTAGTGTTAATAGTAATAGATTGAATAAACTCACTGGATAACCCATTATTTTTTGATACCCATTCAGTAGCTGAACCATTACCTTTAAATACTCCCATATTTCTGGTAACAAGAAATATTTCTCCCTTTTGTAATGCTTCAAGGGAAAAGTTACAATTAAGAAAAAATAATGTTTGTTAAATAAAATCATTTCTTTAAGCTGCATTGTTTCTTGCCTCCCAATATTGAGCTCTGTTAGTTTCAGCTTTTTCTAGTT
>JAVEUY010000413.1:0-2880 GCA_034005315.1 Ignavibacteriaceae bacterium
TTTCCACATTGTCTGAATACCTTCATCATAATTACCAAAATGGATTGTGTTGACTAATATTCCATTCCTGATAGCATTTTTACAAACCTCTTTATAACTGATATTACCTTGTGTGAATGGTTCATTACCTGCTATAAAAATCAATTTTAATTCATTATTGTTTTTTACCCATTCAAGATTATCAACTGCATCCTGAATTACCTGACCGCAATATTCCAGGCCACCATAGGTTTTTAGTTTAAATAATTCGTCTGAAACTTTATCTAAATCCTGAGTGAATGGAACTATTTTTCTTATATATCCGTTTTTTGAAGATAGTCCATCATTACCATACTCATACAATGCTACAAACAATTCAATACCTTTCCCGTTTTTCTTTGATGAAGCAAGTTCGTTTACAATTTTCCATAATTGGCTTCTGGCCTGATCAATTAAACCATCCATACTGCTGCTGGTATCTAAAAGAATTGCCAGTTGTATTGAAGAATTATTTTTTTCATTGTTAAGCGGGATTGAATTAGCCTGGCTTCCTGTAAAAGCAGTAAGAATAATCAGCAGGGCAAATAATGATTTCATATAACCTCCGGTCTTAAAAATTATTTAATTTGGAGCTTTGACAAAATGACTTGGAAGTTTGTTCCGGTTATAATAAAGAAAAAAGTTATGGGATAGATTTTTGACCTATTTTATTTCAAAGTCAAAATAAGTAGTTGGAAAAGGTTCATTCTTTAATGTAAAATGCCACCATTCTTCGGCAAGGTTTTTAAAGCCGTATTTTTCCATTAATGTTTTAAGCAACAAGCGGTTAGCTTTTTGCTGAGCAGTAATATCTTTGTTTAATGTATGTGAAAGTTGATGAAAACAGTCGAAACCTGTTCCCATATCAATTGAGTTATCTTTAAATCTTTCTTCATAAGACTTAAAACACTCACATTGATTTTCAATATCAAAAACTGGTTGATAGGGAAGTGGTATCGGAACAATTGTTAAATCAATCGTGCTGCCTCTGCTATGACCGGATTTTTTAGCAATGTATCCATCAATAAACAACCGGTCTTTATCCAATGTTGAGTAAAATTCTTTTTTAGTCAATGTATCGCTTAAATCTTCTGCCCATCTTACAAAATGATCTACTGCACGTTGAGGACGGTAAGCATCGTAAACTTTTAATGAAAGATTAAATTGTTTTAATTCGTTCTGGACTTTTAATAAGGAATCTGCTGCTGCTTTAGTGATAAAACATTTTTCTGCATTATATCCATTTACAGGAACTCCGAGAAAATTATGATTTGCTGCATATCTTAAATCAAGAACAATATCGGGTATAACTTCTCTTATCTCAACAAAACTATCTGGAATATTCTGAGCATAATAATTCCCGGAGAAAAACAGAAGAATGAAAATAATTGTAAAATAAAGTCTGTTCATCTTACTGAAAACAATTATTCATTTTTCCAGTGGCAATCAGTACAAAGCTGCTTTTCTGTTGCCTGGTCTAAATCAACTGGATGTTTAAATTTTAATCCGTTAAGATCTACTCTCGTTACACCGTTATTATCAGTTTGTGAAATAATTTTATGACAACTGTTGCAGTCGTTAGAAATTACTTTACCATCATCGCTTACATGATTTCCATCGTGGCATCTGAAACAGCCAGGAGTATAAACGTGTGATATATTATTCGGGAAATGTTTCCAATCTGCGTTCATATATGTAAAATAATTTCTGGAATAAATTGATTTTACAACCTCAATGCTTTTTGAAATATCTTCTTTTTTTGATTTGTAGATATCAGGATAATTTGAGATATAGAAATCATTGATTCTCTGTTGAATGTTTTCTAATGCCTGTTGTTTGGTAAAATATTTATCTTCCAAAACTTCAACAGAAAGACTCTTTATAAAAGGAAGTGATTCATCTATTTGACTGCTTGCCATCATTTTGTTCATCATTTTATCAGGCTGATGATATATATGTGATGGACGATTATGACAATCAATACAGTCCATTGTTCTTAAGTTTTCAGGATTAAAATTATTTTCATCAAAACCAGCCTGCTTGTCTCTGAAAACAGTTACTTTTCCGTCTTTGGTTTTAACTTTAACCCATGGAATTTCAAGTCTTCTTTCATCCGTATGAATATATGTTATCATATTATCAGGATTAGCATGCCAATGAATTCCTTCAATAGATTCAAATTTACTTTTTCCGCCGCCGATTTTTATTAACATACTAATATTGGACTTTGTATTCTTTTCATCTGAAAGATAATAGGTATAATCTACTTTTGTTTCATTGTAGAAAAGTGAAGGTGTATGACATTGTTCACAAGTACCTTCAGCAGGTCTTAATTCTTTTACAGGTGTACCTATCGGGCGTGAGTATTTATTAAAGATAACTGAATAAACCTGATAAGCTCCCGAAAATTTTGATTTAACATACCAGCTTGTACCTGAACCAATATGGCAGCCAACACAGCCAACTCTGGAATGCGGTGAATCTAAATATGCAGTATATTCTGGCTCCATTACAGTATGACAAACAGTTCCGCAAAATTCATCAGACTCGGTGTATTCGTAAGCTTTAAAACTGCCGAAAGCTGAAAAAAGTAAAAGTATTATTGTCCCGATAGAAAAAGTAATAAACATCGCTCTTTTCTTTGGATCATTTAAATCAAAAACCGGAAGTTTTTGTGTTCTTAGTTTCCCTTGCTTCTCTCACTTTCTCTCGCGAATGATTCCGTATGCAATTAGAAACAATCCGGCAATAAGAATTGAAGGAAGAATAATGTATGTAAGTATCCCCATGTAAGTATTTTCTTCACTGCTGAATATATCCAGAATGAATAGGAAAATTATTAAACCAAAACTCAGCAGAGCA
>JAVEUY010000414.1:0-2877 GCA_034005315.1 Ignavibacteriaceae bacterium
TCCAAATCGACGATGAAAGAGTCATGGATACCCTCATTAACCGTAGTGAAACTTTTAAGCATTTTATAAATCTTGATAATCTCGAACTCAAGCAAGCGGCCTAAAATCACTTGCGAAACTTAAATAACTGATAAATAAAAACACTTCAACAAATAAATGAAAACGGGGATTCAACTATTATTCTTTTCATACCTTAATCCTCTGAGGATATGAATTATATGATGACATATAATTTACTCTTAATCTTAGGTTAAGAAGCTAAAGGACTTTGTGTGGTAAAGTATTTTCATCCCAGTTTCTATAGCCAGACAGAGCTAATTTAGAAGTAATTGAATATTCATCTATTAAGAAGTTCCACTGGTCAAAATGTTATTTCCAGGATTCTGAACTGTTTTTTCCGTTTTCGCCTTCGTATTACACTGATTATATTGGCATTAGTTCCCTCTATCATAAATAAATGAATGTTTTAGAAAAAATCGTTAATAAATTTGTTATCTATTTGATGAACAGTAATAATTTATTAATAAATGTCTGTAATACTTTGACGAATGAAAGCATCCAGATTATAAGCGATTATTTCGAAGTCCATGACAAAAATCACCGGGGTAAAATAAGGTTGCCTGCTTCGATCTTAATTATTAAATTTATGCCGGATTTACAATCACCGGTTGATGGAAAAGCCGAATGTAAAATATAGAAGCGAGCTAGTTAATTATCAACCCGTTAAAACTGAAACTAAAGATAACAGTGTTTCGATGGATGATGATCAGATTAATCCTGTTGTTGAAAATCTGCTTGTTGAAGGTGGTGAAAATTTCTATCACTACATAAACTGGCTGGGGCTTAACAAGGATCCAAATCTTATGATATTATCGTCAGTTCATCATTATTACTATGATTTTAATGACCTTAAAGGAGTCAAAACACTCATAAATCTTAAGCGGCTTAATCAAATTAGTCATCTGGAAACTTTTCTTAACAATGTTTTTCGTGTACTTCCCTCAAAAGCAAATTTTGTGGGATGTTTTAAGGATAATAAGATCAGAGGAGGGATAGGAGTTCCATTCTATCAATCTTTTAAACTGCTTAACGGACTGGTGAATATGATCGATTCTAAAACTGACCGGTTTATGACCAGAAAATATGTCATAAAACTTTTAGAATCTCATGATTTCAGGCTGATCGATATGACTGAGATAAGTAACATTACATTTTTCTGTGCAGAGAGTCATAAAAGAAATCCGCATAAATAATAGTTTACTTTCTCATTTCTCACTCTAAAATTAAAGCTGCTACAGAAAGAAAATAGAGTATTTTTCTCAGCATATATCTTGCAATTTGATGCTAATACACTCTCATCATAACCAGTTTGCCGGAAGCAGGATACATCATTATCATATCTGGTAACAGATTTTAATCCAATTTATAAAGACATTGGTCAAAATGAAGATTTCCCCTCCAATAGAGTTACAGCAGTATATCATAATATAACAACAGTCTGATAATAAGAATTTTAATATAAATGTCAACCTGTTTGATCCAGGATTACCATCAGATATCCCATAAATTAATCATTCAATTTGACGTAAGTGATCTTTTCATATTTCAATTGCAGTACTTAATAGACATACACATGTTATTATGAGACGAACTCAGGACAAAACTGTCGGAAACACTCATTAATTGAGCTTATGACGCTTGATTTCGATTCCCGTTATGAATACTTTTACCCCGATGTAAAATCATAAAGACATGGAACAAGCTTCAGCAATCACAAAAACAACAATTCCTGAAAAGTTTGCAGGATCAGCTTTTAAGGATAAATTGACTGCCCATGACCTTGCGAAAACAAATCCTCTTCTAGAAAGCATCCTGTCAGAAGGTGGTGATGATCTTTTTCATTACGTTAACTGGCTGGGCCTTGATAAAGGACCTAATCTGATGGTTCTTTCTTCCCTGCATCATTACTATTATGATCACAACGATCTCAGGGAGATAAGAACACTTATAAATCTAAAAAAACTCAACCATATTAAACATCTTGACAGTTTTCTACATACCCTTTACAGAATTTTGCCCTCAAAGTCATATTTTATCGGTAGTTTTAAAAGCAGCATCCATAACAGTTACGATTTACCGTTTATTGGTTCGGTTAAGTTCGTAAAGGGATTTATTAATATGATTGACTCTAAAACTGACCGGATTCTGTCAAAGAGGCAAGTTACAAGGTTACTTGAGGATCATGGTTTTAAGTTAAATGATTTTACTGAAATAAACGGGATAACCTATTTCCTGGCTCAGAACATCAGAAAGATGGCTTAATTATGATTTCCCGTGAGCAGATTCTCACTTTATATTGAAAGAAAAATTAATTATATCAATTTTTGGTAAGATATTTGCAAAAACAAACATCTGTTTGGCCAGTATATAAATTATGGATGTATTCAATACATTAATCCGTCTTAAGATCATTCCCTTCCTTGAGAGATGGAATCTTTTAAATGTCATTCTGGGTGCAATTGATATACTTGCAATAGCCTTTGCATACCAGGTGGCATATTTGCTAAATTACTACGGAGAAGATGAATTCTTCTTTTTTGAAAGGAAAGACCTGACATTGATCTTTCTGGCAATTTTGCCTATATGGCTTATCACGCTATATATAATAAAGGCTACCGAGATACCAAGAACCAAAAGATACAGGACGATTTTGTTCGAATATATTCAGTCGGCAGCAATCGTAAGTGCAATATTGCTGATATTCTATTTCGTCTTTAAATTAGGTTATCTGTCAAGGTTATTCCTTATTGAGTTTTCGTTTCTGGGATTCCTCTTTCTCCTCTTTTCCAGGACTCTGGAATACAAAGTATTTAAAAT
>JAVEUY010000415.1:0-2874 GCA_034005315.1 Ignavibacteriaceae bacterium
GAAGAGACTTGGTTATGAAGAAAAGGAAATTGATAAAGTCTGCTTCCTGGTTAAGAACCATATATTAATGGAACAAGTTGCCTTCAGAAGAAATTTAAATGATCCGGAAACACTTGATTCCTTTGCAGCTAAATTCAATACTGTTGAAGAACTTGATTTACTTTACCTTATTACTTATGCTGATCTTTCTGCAGTAAATCCTGTTGTGTGGACTTCCTGGAAAGCTGAATTACTTTCTGAACTTTACAGAAAAAGCAAAAGGATGATTCAGGATAAAGTTTCAGGCGAAGAACTGCTTTACTCAACTATTTATTCCACTCCTAAAGATATTTCAAGACATTCTGATAAGATAACCGAAAATCATGTTCAGGACCATATTGATTCATTACACGATGATATGGAATATGTAAGCCATTTTACTGATGAAGAAATTGCCCGGCATACTGAAGAAATTATACGGGGAGATAGTATTTCAGTTTTGTTTAAAGATCTGGATGATCTTACAAACGTAACAGTAATTACAAAAGATTTTCCATCGCTGCTTTCAAAACTTTGCGGTGTGCTTGCTATTAACGATGCTAACATTCATTCAGCAAAAATATTTACCCGTAAAGACGGAATTGTAATTGATGCTTTTCTTGTATCGGATTTCAGGACTCATAAACATATTGACCCCGATAAATACGAAAAAATAAAGGAAGATTTTTATTCGGTGATTAATGGATTTTTAGAACTTCATCAGGAAGTTGCTAAATTAAAATCGCGCTGGTGGAGAATTGAAAGTAAATTATTTAAACGAAGCGGACAGATAAAAATTAATTTTGAAGATCATGATCGTTATACAATTATTGATATTCACTCACCGGACAGATTGGGATTTTTGTATCAAATAACAAATAAAATGAATCAGCTTGGACTGATAATTTACTATGCTAAGATTTCTACCAGGGGAGATGATATTGTTGATTCGTTTTATGTACTTGACAGAAACGGACACAAAGTTTCGCAAAATGATTATCAATTCATTATCTCTGAATTAACCGATACTATTACACAGATACTGTAGCTAAAGTTCTGACCTATTAACTGATAAGATTTAACTGAGTAAAAAATATTATTTACAATAAATAGTTTATCTGTTTGAGTTTGCATAAGTAACATTCTATTTTTCAGTTAATGATATTTAAATAAAAAAATTATTGCTCAGTCTGATCAGCAATTCAAAATATTTATCAATATCGCAGAAGAAATCAGTGATTTAATATTTTAACATTTTTAAGTGAGGTTATTATGTCTTTAGAAATAATTAAAGAAAAAACTGCACAATCCGTTGATATTTTGAAAGAGAAAAATATTGATATGTGGGTAACATTTGTAAGAGAAACAAAGGTTAGTAAAGATCCGATTATGGATATGATTGTTGGAGATCATTCCACCTGGCAATCTGCATTTATTATAAACAAAGATGGTGATACAACAGCAATTGTGGGAGATATGGAACTTGAGAACTTTGTTAAATCAGGTGTTTACAAAAATATTACCGGCTATCTGAAATCATTTAAAGAACCATTTGTAGAATACGTTAAGAAAAAAAATCCGCAAACAATAGCTGTAAATTATTCTGTTAATTCTGTTCTTGCTGATGGACTGACACACGGAATGTTTACTTTACTGACGGAGTATCTTAAAGGAACCGGATATGAAAACAAGATAGTAAGCTCTGAAGAAATTATATCAGCTTTGCGCGGCAGAAAATCGGATAAAGAGCTTGCTATTATGCAGGAAGCTGTTGAAGAAACACTAAAGATATTTGATGCTGTTACTAAATACCTAAAACCCGGATTAACCGAAAAAGATGTTGCTGATTATGTTTTAAAAATCACAAAAGAAAAAGGATTTGGTTTAGCATGGGATGAAGAAACCTGTCCGGCAGTGTTTACCGGACCAAATCCATCTAATCCTCATTCCGGTCCAACTGATAGAAAAATTGAGAAAGGTCACCTGATCAATATGGATTTTGGAATTAAGTACAAAGGCTATTGTTCCGATCTTCAAAGAACCTGGTATGTACTTAATGATGGTGAAACAAAAGCTCCTGCTGCGGTGCAAAAAGGTTTTGAAATAATCCGTGATGCTATTCAAAAAGTTGCTGATGCATTAAAACCAGGAATAACAGGAGTTGAAATGGATGATATTGCCAGAAATTATATAACTGAAAATGGTTATCCGGAATATCCTCACGGACTTGGTCATCAGGTTGGCAGAGAAGTACACGATGGCGGTGCCGGTCTTTTCCCACGGTGGGAAAAATACGGCAACACTCCGTTTCTGAAACTTGAAGAAAGACAAGTATTTACCATCGAACCAAGATTGCCTGTTGAGGGCTATGGCGTATCAACAATTGAAGAAGAAGTTTATCTTACAAAAGATGGATGTAAGTACATTTCAAAACCACAAAAAGAGCTTATCTTAATCAAATCTTAAAACTCATTCCGGTCTGGTAAAGATTGCCGGACCGGAAAAATTTTTCTGTAAAAAATTATTAAGCACTGTTAACTTTCGGTTAATTTTACGCAAACCTGAAGTCCTATCCTTAACATTTGTGCTAAAATCCTCAATAATAATAGAAAAATTAATTTCATAGCTTAGTTTAAAAAAGCATTTCTTGGAACGAATATTGTAAAAATTTGTTACGCTAGAACTACTTAGGTAGAAATATTGAAAAACGACAGTCAATTTCAACATATGATTTTCCCGGATAAAGGAATAAACGAAGCGGATCAATTTAGTATTTTAGATGATCTGCCGGCTCTGTTATGTCGTTTTAAAAAAGATGGTACTATCTTTTATGTTAACAACGCGTACTCCGGATTT
>JAVEUY010000416.1:0-2874 GCA_034005315.1 Ignavibacteriaceae bacterium
GTTTCTGATTTTTCCGGTATCTCATATCTAAATCGCGGCTGGGCATATCCTAATCTTGTTGGATATATGGAAAGTCATGATGAAGAAAGACTTATGGTTAAAAATCTTGCTTTCGGTAATTCCTCAGGTTCTTATAATATAAAAAATTTTAATGTTGCTTTGAACAGAATGAAACTTGCCGGTGCTTTTTTCTTTACTGTTCCCGGTCCAAAACTTATGTGGCAGTTTGGCGAACTTGGCTATGATATAAGTATAAATTTTAACGGAAGAACAGGTGAGAAGCCTGTTAAATGGGATTACTTAAGCGACGACAGAAGAACTAATCTTTATAAAGTTTATGCTGCACTTATAAATCTCAGAAATAATTATGAAACATTTCATGCTCAGAATTTCAATCTTAATGTTTCCGGTTTTATGAAAAAGATAAATCTTTATCATACTTCAATGGACGCTTTTATTGTTGGAAATTTTGATGTGGTTCAACAATCAACACGACCCAATTTTAGTAAAACAGGTTACTGGTATGATTACTTTACAGGTGATAGTATTAATGTAACAAGTTCAACAAATTTAGCAGACAGCATAGTTCTCGCTCCCGGAGATTTTAAACTTTATACTTCGGTCAGGTTACCGCTTCCTGAACAAGGAATTCTATCTGCGATTGAAAAAGTTGATGATAAAATTCCGGTTGACTTTAAACTTGAACAAAACTATCCAAACCCGTTTAATCCGGCTACAACTATCAGATATAGTATAACAACTCCATCTAAAGTTAAATTACAAATTTTCAATACATTGGGAGAAGAGATAGTATCGCTTGTAAATAAGGAACAGTCAGCAGGAACTTATGAGGTTACCTGGAATGGAAAAGATAAGTATGATAATGCAGTTAGTTCAGGAATTTATTTCTACCGCATCAATGCAGGGCAATTTACAGAAACCAGAAAAATGATTTTACTCAGATGATATAATAATTTTCGCAAAATCTTTACTTAAAGAAGATTTGTATTAATAGTTTTTTGAGGCACGAGGAATCGTGCCTTTCTTTATATGGTGATTTAGTGAGACTAATAAACTATCATTGATTTAGAAATTAAATATTTATAATAATGAAACGCATTAAAATATTCGGAAGAGAAATAATAGATGAAAAATCTATTGCTCAGATTGAACGATGTATATCTGAGGATGATATCGGTGTACTTACTGCAGATGCACATTATGGATACGGACATCCGATTGGCGGAGCAGTTGCATATAAAAATAGAATTTCTCTTTCCGGAGTTGGATTTGATATTGCCTGCGGAAACAAAGCAATAAGAACAGATATTAAAGCTGATGAAATTAATATCTCAAAAATTATGGATGAAATTTATTCACAAATATCGTTTGGAATAGGAAGAAAAAATAAACAACCTGTTGATCATGAAGTAATAGGTAAAATTGCTGATGCATTATTTAAACCGCAGAGAAAACTATTTAATCTTGCAAAAGAACAGCTCGGTACTGTCGGAAGCGGTAATCATTTTGTAGATCTGTTTGAAGACGATGAAGGTTATTTGTGGATTGGAGTTCATTTTGGTTCACGCGGTTTTGGACATAGAACTACGATGGGATTTATTGCATTGTCAAAAGGTTATTCATTTGAAGATAAAGTAAGAGAAGGACCTATGGATTCTCCGCCGATACTCTTTGATATTAAATCCGAAATCGGAGAAAGTTATATAGAAGCAATCCGTCTTGCCGGTGAATATGCTTATGCGGGAAGAGATATTGTTGTGGATCAGGTATTAAAAATATTAGACAATCCTTCTAAAACATTTGAAGTACATAATCATCATAACTTTGCATGGAAAGAAGAACACTTTGGTAAAAAATATTGGGTCGTTAGAAAAGGCTGCACTCCGGCATTCCCTAAACAGCTAGGATTTATCGGTGCAAATATGATGGATGATTCTGTTATCGTTGAAGGAGTTGATTCAGAGCTTTCCAAAGAAGCATTGTATTCAACTGTTCACGGAGCAGGTAGAACAATGAGCAGAAATGAAGCTGCAGGTAAAAAGAAATGGAAACGTGACAGAGATGGTGTAACAAGACCAGTAACAGTTGGCAGAGGAAAAGTAAATTTTGAAAAAGTTAAATCTGAAATGATACAAAAGGGGATTGAACTGCGAGGTTCAGGTGCAGACGAGGCTCCCGAATGTTATAAAAATTTAGATGATGTTATTTCATATATGGGCAATACTATAAAAGTTATTTTCAGATTACATCCTATTGGAGTTGCAATGGCTGGCTCTGATGTTTATGATCCTTATAAAGATTAACGTTAAGAATGTACGATGACAATAAGTTTAAATCAGTTAAAACTTATTTACAAGATTTGCAATTATTATAGCCGCTGCCGAAGAAACATTAAGAGATTCTGCTCTGCCTTTGCCCGGGATAGAAATTGTTTTATCTGCAAGTTCAACTATCATTTCAGAAGGTCCGGTAGATTCATTTGAAAAAACTAAAATAGATTTTGTTTCCGGATTAAAGTTAAAAATATTTTTCCCTTTTGTATCAGAACTGATTATCTGATATCCGGCAGATTTAAGATTTATAATATCATTTTCAAAAACTTCATCATAAATATTAAGATGAAAAACTGAACCCATTGAAGAACGGATAACCTTTGGATTAAGATATTCTGCTGATTCGTTTGTTAACAGTACGTTATAAATCCCAAACCAGTCGCAGGTTCTTAAAATAGTTCCAAGGTTTCCCGGATCCGAAACTTTATCAATCAATACAAGAATATTATCTTTTAAATCTGTTAAATTCTTTTTAGGATATTTCTTCTCAAACACTGCTGAAATTCCTTGGGGCGATTTT
>JAVEUY010000417.1:0-2873 GCA_034005315.1 Ignavibacteriaceae bacterium
TAAAAGAAAAGCATTTTCGTACGATCGTCCGCCTCTGATATGAATTTCATTATCAGATTTTACTACACCTGCCTGCATACTTACAAGGTCAGTAATATTTTCAACCGCAGAGAGTTCTATTTCATCTTTTGAGATTGTTTTTTTGCTTTGTGTTTCTTCAACATCCATAAGCGGTTTTTCACCAACAACTACTACATCCTGCCCAAGTGTAAGTACAGTTTCTTCAAGTTCAACATCAAGTTTTTTTGTTTGCCCTGCACTAAACTGGTAACCTGTAAATTGAACAGATTTATATCCGATAAGAGAAACTTCCACATTATAAGTACCGGGATTTATAGACTGAATACTGAATTTACCATTAACATCAGTAGCTGCACCATAATAAGTGCCTTTTAAAATAATATTAACACCCGGCAGAGTTTCACCGGTTTCTTTATCTGTTATTTTTCCCGTAAGTGTTGCAGTTTGCGCCAATAATTCTGACTGGCTCACTGAAAATAAAAATACAATCAAAAACAATGATGTAATTTTTATTGATGACAAATCATTAAACTTAGATAACAGTCTTTTTTTCAGTAAATATAATTTCATAATGTTAAATTAAAATCCTGAAATAGTACTTGGAATAATAGATTTTTAATACTTCCCGGATTACCATCAAGACGCTGTAATGGACCTCCCATAAAAAATAAATTCTTGCTGCTGGTTTCAAATCCGATATGTCCGCTCAATACTCCGCTTGGGAAGTAATACAAAGGGTTAACACCAACACCTTTTAATTTAAATGACCTTACTCTTGAAAATGAACGATTTGAAAGAAGGTTTGGATAGTTGACTGAATCAAGTGAAGCAATAACTGTATTTATTCCTATAGATGATTTATAGTAACTTGTATCAGATTCAATTGGTAAAAATCCTTCGATCAATTGCAGATCAATATCATTCGGAAACTGCATTGAGAAAAATATCTTACCGCCTGCATCCAGATAATTTTGAACAGAAGCATTCGCTAAATCTAATGAAGGATCATTATCTGTGTACCAAATAATATCATCGTACAATTTAATCGTCTCTAAAAAAGTAGTGTTCAGATAAGGAAGTTTATTAACATTCAGATCAAGGATATCAAATTTATCAGTTAAGTTAAGGCTATCCATCAGATTTGAGTAAAACTGAGCAGCATCATCAAGTAAAATATAATCATCAACTACTAAAACTTTTCCTTTCGGTTTTTTTACAAACCAGTTTCTCGATGTATCCGGTAAAGATATCCATTCTGATTTAGCTCCGGAGATATCTTCAGCCTGAACATAAAATCTGTTATTGGAATCGAATACTAATCCAGGCAGCTTAACCGGTGCTGAATTATTTGGATTACCATCTATATAAATATCCATCAGAGGACTGCTGTTTGAAAAGTCTTTTGTTCTGATGGTTATTCTTCTTATGCCGCCGTTTATTGATACATAATTACTTGTATCGTTAAGAGCAATTATTACATTAGTTATGGTTTCACTTCCATCGAGATCAAAAATATTCCAGCCAAAAGTCATAGCCGGATAAGAAACATCCGGAATTGTGCTTAATACATTCCAGGAAATTATCGGAGCAGAATTTTTAATCGGTAAAGTAATCTTAGCAGGATTAGGGTCTATGGTTCCGATATCTGCATAATCCTCGTCAACATTCCGGATTCCGTTTCCGTTTTTATCAATAAAAGGTTCACTTCCATAATTAATATTATTCTGAAAAACCTGTGAATCATATTTTTCATTACCGGAGTTATCCACTGCTGAAACCAGGAAAATAAAAGTAGTATCGATAGCACCGATTTTTAATTCAAACGAGCTGTCATTCTTTGTTGTAAAAGTCCAGTTGACTCCATCAAAAGAAAAATAATAACCAATCACTAAACCATCGGGATCATCACCAGACCAATAAAGATTAATTTTACTCGGCTGATTTGAAATGCTTGAATCAGGATCCAAAAAGACCCTTGTAACAGGTGCTTTGTTTATGATTGGATTATTCGGCATTTCTTCATAACAAGAACTTAACATTATTAATAAGGCAAGGCTTATAACTAAAATGGTTTTTAGATTATAAACCTGCCTTAAAAAAGAAGCTCGCATATAAATTAATTTTAGACTACTCTTTACTTTCAAAATAATTTTACCTGAACTGAATTATCAAAATAATATCATTTTATTCTTATGAATTTTACTTCATTAAAATCATTTTTTTAACATCTAAATGATTATCTGCTTTTACACTATAGAAATAAACACCGGATGCCAGCTTAGATGCATCGAAATTTATTTTATGAACACCTGCAGATTGAACATCATTTATCAGTGTTGCAGTTTCCTGCCCTAACACATTATAAATTTTAACTGTAACAAATGCTTCGTTAGGAATCGAGTATGAAATAACAGTAGTTGGATTAAACGGATTAGGATAATTCTGATTAACAATAAAACTGCCTGGGACAGGATTATTCTGATCTTCTACATCAACTACGTAATTAACAAAGTCATCATCTATTCTTGGTACTAATTTGTAGTAGCTGTGTGAAAAATATAAATAACCGGTAAGGCTTGTTAAAGTTGCACCACTATCAACAGAAACAAAATTGGGATTATTACCCAAACTTGCGCTCCAATCATTATGATATTTATGATTTCCATCCTGCAATTCACACCTTATATCACCGGTACCGTCATTAATAAGAATTTCGCCAAAGTTTCTATTACTTCCGCTTCCCGGGTCTGGTCCCGGATCTCCATCAGCATTAACATCTGTAATCGTTAAATGTTCAAATTTAATTAATACGGATTCCCATTGTTCAGCAACAACAGTATTGGAAGGTAATT
>JAVEUY010000418.1:0-2868 GCA_034005315.1 Ignavibacteriaceae bacterium
CGGATATCAGTTTGTTCATCAAAATGATCTTCTTTTATTATATCCGGATTATTACTCTTTACTGCGGCAACTTCTTCTGATACAATTTTATTATTTGTATCTGATACATCAGCTATATTTTCTGATGCTTTTTCTTTTTCATTATGTTTTTTATAAAACAGTATCAGGATTAAAACACCGATTGTTACTGCCGCATCTGCAATATTAAAAACAGGCCATCGGTCATAACTTCTTCCAAATAAAGTAAAGTTAAAGAAGTCAAAATCAAAAAAGTCCACAACCTTTCCATAAAACAACGGCGCATAATCAAAAAATACTCCGTAAAATGTTCTATCAATCAAATTACCAACTGCACCGCCCAGGATGCAGGCAATAGCAATCCGAAAGCTTAAACTTTTATCCCGTATTGCATATAAATAAATAACAAGACCAACGCTTGCAACCAAAGAGAATACAGATATTATTAATTTAAAACTCTCTCCGGGATCGTAGCCAAAAGCCATACCGGGATTTTCAACAAATGTTAATCTGAAAAAATCACCCCAAACAGGAATCATTTGTCCAAGGTACATACCTTCATAATTTAATCCTAAAAACGGAATTGCAAATCCCTTAACCAATAATTTTGTTGCCTGATCAACAATAACAATAGCTAATGATAAATACATTGCTTTCAAAAAAATATGCTCCTTAAATAAACATAATAGATTACCGGATTATCTTTTCTCCTGTTTTTGCTTCATAGGTAAACAAAGCTGGCTATGCGGCACGGCTGCTAATCTTTCTTTAGGAATTAACGGACAAGTCGGGCAGCGATGCTGAGGTTCTTCTATACACTCAACACAAATACCATAAGTTCCGTTATCAATTCTCTTTAATGCATCTTCCAGATAGCCTAAAAATTTATTTTCTCTTTGTGCATAAAGAAAAGTCTTTTCTCTTTCCATTGCATCAGTGCCCTGCTCAGCCATATGAAGTGAATAAGGAGAATTTTCGTTTATATATTCACCTGTTGTCGGATCAAGCATCTGCTCTCTTAAGTTCTGCAGTTGTTCGAGAATTTCATCCCGTTTCTCAAGTATTATTTTTCTGAAATAATCAAGATCTTTTTTACTGTATCCCTTAATTTTCTTTAAAGCAGCGGCGCGATTGGCGGCTGCCATTTCAGGGGTTATAATATCTTCCTCTTTAATTTTTGAAACGACAGGTTTTGTACGGGGTTTTACAATTAATCTTTTTTCAATTTGTTTTTTAACTGTAGTCTTTGCAGATTTTTTAACTTCTTTTTTCTTTGTTACTTCTTTTTTCTTAACTGCTGCTTTTTTCTTAGGTGTTACCTTTTTTAAAGTTTTCTTAGGTGCAGATACTTTAACCTGTTTTTTCTTATCCTCTTTTTTCTTAACAATTTTTTTTGTTGTCTTTGAAGAGGTTTTCTTTACATTTTTTTTAACTGTTTTTTTTGCTGCCATAATTGCATCTCCTTTAATTTAACTTAAAGCTTTTCGATGTTAATTGAACAATCAAACTCGCCTATTTTAAATTCCTGTATAAAACCGTTGTCAGAACCGGCTTTATCAGATAATTTTTCCGCAAGAGTTTCAGTGGAAATATATTGATTAAAATTCTTTATTGCTCTAACTAAATTTTCAGAGCCGGTAAAGTTAATAATAATTTTATCAGTTACATCAAAACCGGCATCTTTTCTCATATTCTGTACTCTGTTTACAAATTCGCGTGCAAGACCTTCTTCAATCAGGTCATTATTCAGCTCTGTATCCACTGCAACTGTAATTCCGGCTTCAGCTTCAACAACCCATCCTGTAATTTCAGAGCTTATAATTTCAACATCATCTTTGCCAATAGCTACTTCATCACCATCTGCATTTAATATTACTTCCCCGCCCTTTTCAATTTTTATTATTTCGTCTTTGGTGAAATTTTTTATTAACTCTGAAATAATTTTTACCTTTTTGCCAAACTTTGGTCCAATTGATTTAAAGTTAGCTTTTGCAGATTTATTTACTATCTCAGAATCATCAGTTAATATTATAAGCTCTTTGATATTTACTTCTTCAAGAATAACATCCTGCATATTTGATAAAGCATCGTGTTTGCTTTTATCTAAAGCTACCATAATTTTTTGTAATGGTTGTCGGACTTTAAGATTATTCTTTGCGCGCATTGCTCTTGTCAGGTAAACAACATTTTGTGCGATTTCCATTTTTTCTTCAAGAGCTTTATCACGATAAGTTACTTTTGGATAATCCGAAAGATGAACAGACCCGTAGCTTTCAAGTTTTGTTTCGTTGTTCAGTTCAAGATAAATAGTTTCCGAAATAAACGGTGCAAACGGCGATGTTAGTTTACAAACAGTTGACAAACATTCGTATAACGTCTGATATGCAGATAGCTTTTCCTTGTTCATTTCAGATTTCCAGAAACGTCTTCTGCTTCTTCTTACATACCAGTTAGAAAGCTGATCAATTGTAAAATTTGAAACTGCGCGCGCTGCTTTTGTTACATCGTAATCATCCATTAACTGTTCATATTCTTCAACAAGAGCATTTAATTTAGAAATTATCCAGCGGTCAATTTCAGGTCTTTCTTTATAAGGTATAAGACCTTCTTTGAAATTAAACTCATCAATATTTGCATAAAGAGCAAAGAATGAATATGTGTTAATTAATGTTCCGAAGAATTTTCTTTGAACTTCAGCTAATCCTTCTTCATCAAATAATGTCGGACGCCATGGCGGTGAATTGGTTACTAAATACCATCTTGTTGCATCTGCACCATATTTATCAAATAATGCAAACGGATCAACTGTATTGCCCAGCGATTTGGACATCTTTCTTCCGGTTTTATCAA
>JAVEUY010000419.1:0-2867 GCA_034005315.1 Ignavibacteriaceae bacterium
ATTAAAACTTTTGCATCAAAATATAATCTTCAGTTTTTAGTTTATTATGAAAAATTCTTTTGGATTCAACTTGCTATTGCAAGAGAAAAAGAATTAAAAGGTTGGAGAAGAGAGAAAAAAATCGAATTAATTAAATCATTCAATGAAAACTTTGAGTTTTTAAATAATAGGTTCGTGAAAGATAATGTGATTTCTCCTGAGTCGGAATGACAAAGTGCACTAAAAAATCCAGTATCTCAAAAATCGAATAAGATTAATCAACTCCACCACAAGTCGGATTTTTTACTACAACTCTTACAAATATCATGTTTTATCTGATTAAAAATCACTATATTTGGTTGTAATTAAGATGCTTCATGAAAAAATATTTCGATAATCTTACTGAAGCTTTACAAAACTTCCTCATCGAAGTGGGCGAACTCTCCTACTTTGCAGGACGCTTTTTCAAAGAATTTTGGAAACCACCTTACGAATTCAAAGAACTCTTACGTCAGTGTTATAACATTGGAAATCGCTCCTTATTATTAGTAAGCGTTACGGGATTTATCATTGGTTTGGTATTTACCTTACAATCGCGCCCTACATTGCAGGAATTTGGTGCTGTTTCTTGGATGGCATCTATGGTAAGTGTTTCTATTATTCGCGAAATTGGCCCCATCATCACCGCTTTAATTTGTGCTGGAAGAATTGGCTCAGGAATTGGTGCCGAATTAGGCTCTATGAAAGTAACCGAACAAATTGATGCCATGGAAGTTTCAGGAACCAATCCATTCAAATATTTAGTTATTACTAGAATTTTAGCGACTACTTTAATGTTGCCTTTACTAGTAATCGTAGGCGATTTTATTGCGATTTACGGTTCGTTTTTAGTGGAAAACATCAAAGGAAATGTGTCGTTTACCTTATATTTCAATCAGGTTTTTAATATTTTAGAATACAGCGATATTGTGCCGGCTACCATCAAAACCTTCTTTTTTGGGTTTGCGATTGGTTTAGTGGGTTGCTACAAAGGTTATAACTGTAAAAAAGGTACGGCTGGCGTAGGAAAAGCAGCCAATGCAGCGGTAGTGTATACTTCTATGTTGCTTTTTATTATTGACTTTGTAGCGGTTTTTGTAACGAACATTTTTTACGATATGTAACCATGACAACTCCAACAAAAAAATCTATTATCACCATCAAAGACTTGCACAAGCATTTTGGCAGCAATGTGGTTTTGAATGGCTTCAATTTGGAACTGTTTGAAGGAGAAAATCTTGTGGTGATGGGAAAATCGGGCTCAGGGAAATCGGTGATGATTAAATGTGTAATTGGCTTAGAACAGCCTGATAGCGGTTCGATTTTAGTCATGAATGAAGAAATCAACAAGCTAGAACAAGAAAATTTAGACGAATTACGCACCGAAATCGGATTTCTATTCCAAGGAAGCGCTTTATACGATTCGATGTCCGTTCGTGAGAATTTAGAATTTCCATTACGTCGTCACACGAAAAAATTTGGAGTTATTGAAGATACAACACCTTTGGTTATGGAAGCTTTGGAAAGTGTAGGTTTAGCTCATGCAATTGATTTGATGCCCAACGAACTTTCGGGTGGTATGAAACGAAGAATCGCTTTAGCCAGAACTTTGATTTTAAAACCAAAAATCATCTTATACGACGAACCTACAACTGGTTTGGACCCAATTACTTCAAAAGAAATTGTACTTTTGATGAATTCGATACAAAAACAATACAACACCTCATCAATTATCATCACGCATGATGTAGATTGTGCAAAAGTCATTGCCAATCGGATGATTTTATTGATAGACGGAATCAATTATATAGAAGGAACGTTTGACGAATTAGCCAGTTCAACCGATCCAAAAGTACAAGCATTTTTTAAATAGTTTTAGTAATGGAAAAATCAAATTCACAAAAAATACAACTCGGAATCTTCGTTATCATTGGAACGCTAGTATTCTTAGCTGCAATTTATTTTATTGGAAACAAGCAGAATATGTTTGGCAATACTTCGAATTTAAAAGCTGTTTTTGTCAATGTAAATGGATTGCAACCTGGAAATAATGTTCGCTATGCTGGAATTGACATTGGTACCGTAAAAGTAATCGAAATGATTAACGATACCACTATTAATGTGCACATGATTATCGATAACAAAATCATGGAACACATTAAGAAAAATGCGATTGCTACGATAAGTTCAGATGGTTTGGTGGGCAACATGATTATCAATATTATTCCAGGAAAAGGAACTGCTCAAAAAGTCGAAAATGGCGATACGATTCAATCCTACAGTCGAATAGGAACCGACGCTATGCTAGAAACCTTAAATGTAACCAATGAAAATGCGGCCATGTTAACCGCTGATTTATTAAAAATCACACAAGAAATCACACAAGGAAAAGGAACGGTTGGAATGTTGATTCGCGATACGGTAATGTCGAAAAATCTTCAAGAAACGATGAATTATTTACGCATTACAAGTAAAGGAACTTCGGAATCAGTAGCTAGTTTAAATAAATTAATTACCGAATTAAACCGAAAAGACAATGTTATCGGCACTTTAAACGATACGGTTGTGGCTAATCGAATGAAAAAAATTGTGATTAACTTAGAGAAATCAAGTAATGAAATTGATAAAGTGGTAACCAATTTAAATGCCACTATTACCAATGTAAAAGATGGAAAAGGTGCTTTAAACTACCTTTCAAATGATCCAAAATTGGTAAAACAAATTGATTCAACCATTACCAATATCAACAAAGCAAGCATTAAACTAAATGAAGATTTAGAAGCGTTGAAACACAATTTCTTGTTTAGAGGCTATTTTAAGAAATTAGAAAAAGAGAAAGCGAAAGAGGA
>JAVEUY010000033.1:0-13111 GCA_034005315.1 Ignavibacteriaceae bacterium
CATACCAAAAATTTGACCATTGTACTGATTCTTGCACAGGGCTAACTTATATGTCATTCCAGCACCAGAATCAAGTGAATCGACTATCCAAACTTCTCCAGAGTCAGAGTCTAGTTTGTAATAAAACCAATTCAAGAATAGTGGGTCATAGTAGCACTTGTAAGCAGAATCTATTCTAAATGCAGGATCGATCAACGTATTGAAATAAATTAATCTACTTCCATTTTCTAATACTGAATCTCTAATAATCTCCCTTTGATATACACCAATAGTATGATTATACTCCCAAACATTCCCAACAGCAGAAGGGAAGAATTTATAAGGGTCAGGTGTTTGTGCAAACATAACACAATTAAATAAAGATAAGATGTAAAAAAACATTGTTTTCATTTTTAAAACTCCTTTAGGTGTAAAAACACTAACAAATTAATTTATAAAAAATTAATCTAAGTAAAACCAGTTGGGTAAAAGTAAATTATAAATATTAAATGCTCAAGGTTAAAAGAGCAGAAGTTTATTTGTAAGAAAAACTGCTCAGGTAAAATTTCATAATAAAAGGTAAAAATCAGAAATGAATTTATCAGTTTCATTCTCTCCACCCCAATAAAAAATTGCAGAGAGAGCTAAATATCGTGCCAGAATTTTATTTAAAGTTTTCAAATGCATCCTGGAAAATTGTTATAAAACAGATATAAGCAATATTAAGGGTGCAAAAATTATTCCAGTAATAATAATTTGTTTTCAGATATTTTTTGTTACAGAGCGGTAAAAAAAAAATAAAAACTTAAATCAAAATTACAAAGTGTAAAAATTATACCGATAAAATTGTCGCAAAAAAGTTTGTCTGATGATTTTATAAAAGGAAACCAACTAAGTGTATAGAAGCAAGAAGTTAGAAGTTATAAGAGAGGAGTCAGGAGACAGAAGTCAGGAGTTAGAATTTTTCACGCAAAGATTTTATTTGTTATTCATAAAAAAACCTTTGAGGTTTTTAAAAACCCCGAAGGTTTAATGAAAAGCTGATTCTGTTACCTAGTATAACGACATTTGTTGCTATTTCATCAACAGCATTTTGCGGGTTTCAACAAATTTACCGGAAGTTACCTTATAGAAATAAACACCGCTTGATAATCCGGATGCATTAAAACTAACTTCATATCTTCCTGCAGGTTTAACTTCATCAATAAGTTTAGCTACCTCATTTCCTAAAACATCATAAAAAATTAATGAGATAAAAGAAGTACTGGGGATTTCATAAAAAATAATTGTAGATGAATTAAATGGATTAGGAAAGTTTTGATATAAATTAAAATTATCAGGGTAGTCTGAAATTTCATCATCAACAGAAACTAAAACGGTATCGCCATATTTCTGTCCGTTTATGTAGCAGCCCCAAAGAAATGACCATCCGCCTGAGAACCAATCTGAATTTTGCTGACGAACTAAGCCAAATTCTTCAGACCAGTATTCCCAATATGTTGTTAAACTGCTATCAGTAGTTTCAACAATTTTAACCGGTAAAAAACTTCCCCAGAAAGATGCAACCTGAATAGTATCAAATACTTTATGATACCAAGATTTTCCTCTTACATCTTCTTGAATCCAAACATCGCCGACATTTGCATCTTTTTTATAGAATAAATAATCTTCATTAGGAAAGATTGTAAGAATACTATCCAAAACACGCGAGACATAAAAACCGTCTTCCCCTAATCTCAAATATTGAAATGCACTAGAATAACCTGATGGAGTTTGATCTCTTTTCAAATAATATTTTTTCCCTCCAATGATGGCTGTGTCTATTATAGATAATTTCATATCTGGTTGAAAGTAACCATCCCTGTATGTCCAAACATTTCCTATTTCTAAAGGAAATGCAAATGTTCCCAGGTATTCATCTAACGGTTTATTAAGAAATTGTGCATAGATATTGGTCATAAGTATCTCTGAAAACACAGCCAATTGAAAAAGCAAAAATAATTTATAAGGAGTTTTCATATAGATCTCTTGAGTTTATTAATTGAATAAATCTTTCGTAAATCTAGGATAACAAAAAATATGAATATATCTATAATTATAATGATCGTAATATAGAATGAATCAATAGATAGTTTTATTTTCATTCTCTTCGCCCCAAAAAGAAAAATTGCAGAGAGAGCTAAATATCGTGCCAGAATTTTATTTAAAGTTTTCAAATGCATCCTGGAAAATTGTTATAAAACAGATATAAGCAATATTAAGGGTGCAAAAATTATTCCAGTAATAATAATTTGTTTTCAGATATTTTTTGTTACAGAGCGGTAAAAAGGAAATAAAAACTTAAATCAAAATTACAAAGTGTAAAAATTATACCGATAAAATTGTCACAAAAAAAACTTGAAAAAAACTTTTATAATAGGGCACTGATTTTTGTGATTGTTTATGATCTTAACTGAATTAACTCTGTGTTACTCAGTGACTTCTCTGTGTTTCTCCGTGTAAGAAATTAGAAAAGGAGACAGAAGTCAGGAGTTAGAATTTTTCACGCAAAGATTTTATTTGTTATTCATAAAAAAACCTTCGAGGTTATTAAAAACCCCGAAGGTTAGATGAAAAGCTGATTCTGTTACCTAGTATAACGACATTTGTTGCTATTTCATCAACAGCATTTTGCGGGTTTCAACAAATTTACCGGAAGTTACCTTATAGAAGTAAACACCGCTTGATAATCCGGATGCATTAAAACTAACTTCATATCTTCCTGCAGGTTTAACTTCATCAATAAGTTTAGCTACCTCATTTCCTAAAACATCATAAATCACTAATGCCTGATGTCCGTTTTCAGGTGATTGCCAACTGATTGTAGTAGCAGGATTAAACGGATTGGGATAATTTTGTTCAACTTTAAATTCAAGCGGCATAACAAATTCAACTTCTGCAATATTTGAATACTTATATGTTCCGTCAAAATCAATTTGTTTTAGTCTGTACAGATATCTTCCGCTTTCAAGCCCTTTGTCATCAAATGAATAAAGATGCTTTTCAGTTGTAGTGCCATAACCAGGCACAAATCCAATTGCGTTCCAGTCTCCGCTGTTAAATGCTTTTTGAATTTCAAAACCGGAATTATTTAACTCAGTAGCTGTTGTCCAATCAAGCCTGATATATCCATTTATAATTTGTGCAGCAAAGGAAGTCAGCTCAACAGGAATTTGATTTGAGAAAGGCATAAATGTTACTAAACCAAGTGTTGTATCATCAACAAAGTGAACAATATGGTCTTCAATAGAAGCTGAATCATAAACTCCCCAGTCATTATTTTGTGCATAGATTGGATCTGGTGTATTATTGTATAAATCATATACGTAAGAGCCCTGTATATTATTATAAATAATATTTAATCCATCATCGGTTGTATCGGCATTTTCAATGTTGCCAAGATTAGGATTTGCAGCCGGCTGTCCGGTAACACCAACCTGAATAGTAACTCCCCACCAGTTGCCATAAATTTTATTTCTTGATATTATTGGTGTTACAACAGCAGTACCATAAACATTTATACCGCTGCCCGCTACCATAACATCAGGATTGATATTGTTATTATAGATTATATTATCATGAACGTAACAGGTAATTGGATAAGCACCTGTCATTGTAATGCCAAAGCTGTTATTATAAATTTCATTAAATGCAATTTCAGAAGAAGAAGCAGAGCCTCCAATCAAAGTAGAAATACTTATTCCACCGGCTTTGTTAAACATTCCGCCACGGATAATGTTGTGTCTTATCGTTGGAGAGTTATCGTTTTGTGTACCAATAGTAATTTGATTTTTGGGACTTGTATTCTGAGAGTTATTATTAATAAGTTCATTCCATTCAATTAACGGAGAACTTCCTGTTGTTACATAAATTCCATATTCAAAAACTCTTTCAATTCTATTATGTGTTATTGTCGGATTTGAGCCGCTTTGAAGATAAGGACCTCTTCTGCTTTTCCAAATATACGAATTTGTTAATGTCGGACTTGCACCCAAACATCTAAAACTATAACTGGCATATTCAATTCTTGCATAGCTTACCATACAGGCTGTATCAACCGAAGAATTCATAAAATATAATCCATTATATGAACCTGCTGAATCCTGGCTTAATGATGAAAAAATTATTGAATCGGCAGCAGTACCAACTGCCCGGAATTTACCGCCTATATCAAATCCGCTGTTAGCTCCCGAAAACAAAACAGTAGTCCCTGGATTTATATAAACTCTGTCATCTGCCGAGATAGTTACTTTAGCATTTATTGCGTAATTAGGAAACGAACCGGTTACAACTCCGCCTGAATTTGTAACAAGATCATCAAGACTCCAGTCTATACCTGTATTTGGTGTTACATATTGTGCAAACAAGTGCGATGAGATCATTATAAAAAGTAAAAATAGTTTTTTCATCCTTAACTCCTTTTTTGTTTTTAAAATATTTTCAGAAAGATTTTAGTTGCTGTCTTTCGTCAAATGCTGTTTATAACGATTGTAATATAAGCATTTTTTATCTACTTTAAATTATCACTTGAATGAAATTAAAAATACTTAACTAACTCTATTATACTAATACATTTTTCTGAGAGGTATGCATGAAAAATTTAATTTCTACTATTTCAGTTTTTATTATTTTATTTGTGTTTCTTCCAATTTCTGTAGATGCACAAATAAGAACAAGCTTTATTCCTGATATTGATCAGCTTATAACTACTTCTGAAATTATTGCTGAGTCAAATCATTACAGTGATATGTATGATCCCGGTTATACAGTTTATCCTGGTTTTCCACAGCAAGGGATGTATAATGTATTTACTCCAAAGACAGGTGCTATATACTGTAACCTTGATGCTGATCCGGATATGGAAATTCTGTTCGGAGCCGGCGAAACATTATATGCAGTAAAACTTGATGGCTCTGCTGTACCCGGTTGGCCGAAAACTTTTACTCTATATTATGAAGTTGCCTGGGGAGTTTCCTTCGGAGATATTGATGGTGATGGCGAAGGTGAAGTAGTTGTTAGTGCCGGAGGTCCGCTTGGAGGACATATTCACGCTTTCAAAAAAGATGGAACATTGATAACTGGTTTTCCGGTAAACGTAGGTAAATATGCTATGAATCCAACATTAGCAGATTTAGATGGTGATGGTGCAATGGAGATCACCCTCGGCACAAGAGATAAATTAGCTTATGTATTTAAAGGCGATGGAACTGTTTATCCCGGCTGGCCCAAAATAATGGATTGGTATGTTGCATCTTCCGCTTCTGCCGGCGATGTAAATGGTGATGGAGTTATGGATGTTGTAATGGAATCAAGAAATCTTTTATATGTATGGGATAAAGACGGACAGATACTGCCCGGTTTTCCTTATGCAATTATGGATTCAACAATTGGTTCTAATTCATATTCTGCTCCTTTACTGGTTGATCTGACCGGTGACGGAAAACAGGAAATAGTTTTTTGTTCACATTCTAATGCTGTTAATGCTGGTGGAATTGTTTATGCTGTAAAACATGATGGAACAAGTTTACCCGGATTTCCAAAAACTGTTAATGACTGGATATACGGTCCGCCAATTGCTGCTGATATAGACGGAGATTCTGAACTTGAAATAATTATAGCTGAATATGGATCATCTCCGGTACCGCAGTTCTATGTTTATGCATACAATTTAGATGGAAGTATGGTTACCAATTTTCCAATGGGACCATATCACGGCACAGCTAACCAGATTCTTGTTGCTGATATAGATAATGATGGACAGTTTGAAATAATTTTTGATGAAAACGTAGTTGAAGTAGCAATCGGAAGATATCGCGCATTAAATATGGATGGAACTGATGTAACGGGCTGGCCTCTTGAGTTAACTCAAAATACAAGCTTTCAGCAGCCGCTGTTAGGAGACCTGAATAACGATGGTATTCTTGATATGGTTGGCGGCAGTTTTAATTTTGATGTCAACAACAAACAGGTCTTTTTATATGTATGGAATACAGGCTTGCCGTATAACCCTGCAAAAATTGTAAATCCAATGTACCAGTTTAATCCCCAGCATAGCGGAGTTTTTGTTGATCCATCACTTATACCGGTTGAACTTGAATCTTTTTGGGTTACGGTTAACTCAGATGAAGCAGTGTTAAACTGGATTACTGCTACTGAACTGAATAATTCAGGATTCGAAATCGAAAAATCATTTAATAATATAGATTGGAATAAAATCGGTTTTATTCAGGGATACGGTACAACCACAAATAAAACAGCTTATACATTCAATGATAATAATCTTACACCCGGAAGATTTCATTACAGATTAAAGCAAATTGATTTCGATGGAACTTATACTTACTCTAAAACAGTATCAGCAGATTATTTTCTTATAACTGATTTTTCGCTTGAACAAAACTATCCCAATCCGTTTAATCCGGCTACTGTTATAAAATATAATCTGTCTGAAGCAAGCAGCGTTCAGATAAAAATATTTAATGCAGTCGGCGAACTTGTAAGTACGCTGGTAGATGAAATACAAAGTGAAGGTAAGCACAGTAAACTGTTTGATGCCTCAAGTCTCTCATCCGGAATTTATTTTACAGTGATGAATGCTTCATCTTTAAGCTCGAATGTAAATAAAACCGAAACTATAAAGATGGTGTATCTGAAATGATGGCAATATTTAATCTGTCAAAGGATGGACAGGGCAGAAATCCCGATAGTATCGGGATTGTTAAATAAAATAACCTTGTGTCACATTTAGCGGAGTCGAAATGTGACATTTAATTATTTTTAATAATGAAAATAAAATTCAGAAAGGAGATGAGCCTATGTATGCTATTATCTAATACTTTTTAAATAACTATTTTTATAAATTTTCTTATACGGGGTTCTATTATGAAAACTTTAATTATAAAAACGTTTTTTGTTCTTTTTTTACTTACTAATGTTTCACAGACACAGAACTGGATATACGAAACCGAAGGGATCCCAGTGCACACCTGGTTATGGTGGGGATTTACCGACAACTCAAATTATCCCGGTGCAATAGACAGTATGAAATCAATTGTTGATATTGTTACAACGGATATTGGTATTGCTGAAGACTTACCAAATAATCCTGATCCTTCGGAGCAGATAAATTTATTAAAAGCAAAAGGATTAAAGCTTCTTGCAAACAGGTCAAGAACTTCAACAACATCAATGGTATATAACTGGATTCAGCATTATACAGATGCAAAATATTCTATATGGGAAGCAGAAGGGACTCCAAATTCAGTTAGCGAAGCAATGCTCGAATATGATCCTGGTGTTATGAGAATAATTACCGAAGATAGTGTTTCATATTTAAAGTTAAGAAAAAATCGTTCAGGAATTATTGATACATTGATCCGGGGACCATACTATGATCAGGATATTTATTATTATGCTTCACAGGATAGCATCACAGAAGTTAGATATACTGCAGACTTTAGGCTGAAATTAGATTACAATAATAACTATCCAACACAAATGGATAATCCAAATGATACAATCTGTATTATTAAGGTAACATATTCAGATCATGCTGGTCTTGACACTCTTGGTACAACTTATACAGTTGCTGCAGAAACTTTGCAACGTTATGAGTTTCAGAATTATTTTAAAGAATTTTCTATTAAGGATTATAGATTAGATATATTTCCAGAAAACTCTACAGTTTCAAATCAACCCCCACCTCAATATACTTTTTCGGCATATATAGCCGGAGATACACTTGTTCCGGGACCTAGGAAAGCTAAAAGATATATTCAGTTTAAGGTAATATGGCTTGGTAAACCGCAATATCTGCTTTCAATTGATAAAGTAACTGTATCTGATGATAGAGGCAGTGAATTGATTGATCCTAGTTCAGATGCAAGGGATAACATTATTGCACAAGCAAATTCATTAGGTGCTGATGATTTAATAGTGGGCTGGCTTGGTATAGATGAGCCTGTAAGTATAGATATATTTGAGCCAATTAAGCTTGTAACAGAACTACTGAAAAATAACAGCCAAAATATGCATCCATTATGGATAGCTTTAATGGGACATTGGAGCGGTACCTGGGAAAATCCAGGTAATGAATTTGGAACTATGAAATTAAGTCCCTGGTCTGAAATGAAAAAACGAATTGGTGATATGAATATCTGGCAAAACATATATATGTATGATTATCCTTACCAAGATAACTATACGTATGACATATCTTGGTTACAAGAGACTGATTGGAGGTCTGCAAATATAAAGGTTGTATCAAAGCTCAATTATAAACAGGCTTATAATTTAAATCCAAATTTTGGCGTAAGCTTGCAATGCGGTGAAGTACACAATACACAGGCTTACGAGAGAAATATTGCTGACTATGAATTACTTTACAATACAAATTTAGCTTTAATGAATGGTGCAAAATTTTTATCACTTTATACATACTTTGCACAAAGAGATACAACAAAATGTGATTCAGGTTATACCTGCCATGCAATTGTGGATTTGACGCCAGGCAATCAACTTATCTATACCGACAAATATTATATGCTTAAAAATATTATTAAACCCCGCTTGAAGGGTTTAATGGGCAAAACCCTCAAAAAGTTAACACCAACCGAGCAGTTTTTGAACATTGATGCATCAAACAGTTATAACTTTATTAGTCACTTTTCAGGCAATCTTGAATGTCTCCCTGCTACTTCAGATTATGATCTTGGGTTCTTCGCTGATTCACTTTCAAGAGATTACTTTATGATTGTCAGTCGATATTACAATTATAGTGGGTCTTGCCCGATATTTATAAATCTTGACGAAGGTTGCTTATATAACAATCTTATTCTAACAAAGTATGTAGCAGATACAACATATAGTATATTAAGAAGCGATCCTATTCTTGTCAATTTAACGAGAGGTGATGCAGAACTTTATAGAATTTATCCAGTAGTCAGGTGGGGTGGTTCATTATTAGCGAATGATACTATCAATACTGGCGAAACTTTATACGATGATATGACAATCGAAAACGGTGCAACACTAACTGTTAACGGAACATACTACGCAAATGCAAACATAACAGTTAAAAATGGTGGTAAAATAGTAGCTGGAGAAAATGCTAATATTAGCTTTGAATCGGGCAAGAATCTAATAATTGATGGAACAGCGGAGATTAAAGGAACATCAGCAAACAGACTATCAATTACTGCTTTTCATCCGGGGATAATAATTGAACCAGGTTCATCACTTACAATGGATTATTGTGATGTAATATCAAATGGTTATGCAATCACTACAGAAAGCGGACCTCAAAGCTATGTAAATATATCTAATTCAAACATTAACGCACAGCATTCCGGAATTTCCTTAGTAGCGTCTTCATCTTACGAAGGTTTCCAAACTCCTCCTGTACCGGTTATTCAGAACTGTATAATTACTGCAACTTTTTCTGGTATTAACGTTTCCAATTACCGTTCGGTTTTGCTTAAGTCTAATACTTTTACAAATTGTGGTGTATCTGTTTCTAATGTAGCGTCTGCATATATACAGGATAATGATATTAGTGTGGGGACACACCAAAACTATCCGGGTGTTCTTTTTAACAACAGCGGTGGATACATAAGGAACAATACTATTAAAAACAGGGCAAATGGAATTCATCTTGCAAATTCATCACCTGATATCGGCGGCAACCTTATCGAAAATAATTATCTTCACGGTCTATATATTGCGGGTAGTTCTTTTCCTAATCTTATTGGTCAATTGCAAACAAATCCTCCGGCTTACTATCCTCTCGCCGGTTATAACAGGATAAGGAATAATGGAAATAATACCAAACTAAATTCAGCAAATGATGGCTCAGAAATATATTTCAGTTTTTCAGACGCCCGTTTAGGCACATTAAAAAGACCAGGCTGTAACGAAATATCTGATGACAGAACTGCTACCCCTTCAATGTAAACTATTTGGCTAATAAGCGGAAATTATGGAAATGAACCTCATTTTCTTGATGCAATTTACAATTATTGGGGAACAACAACTCCAAGCTCAAACAGATTTGGAATAGCAACTAATTTTATTCCTTATAATAATACTTTTGCTTATTTAATGAGTGGGAACAGTACAACAGAAACACTTGTTCTAAATACTTCATCGGGAGAAATAGTTGATTCAATCTCTGCTTCAGAATGTGTTCCTGAGAATATATCTACACTTGAAGAAATTTATTCTGAAGCTAATTTATTTTTTGCAGAAGGTAATTTAATTGAAGCAAAATCATTTTATGAACAAATAGTTCAGGGTAATTACACAACAGGGGAAAAACTTATTGCATATAACAGACTCTATACAATAGGTAATCTTACAAGTGAAGATGAGACTTATTTTACTTCTTTACAATCCACATTTGAAAATAATGTAAACAGCTCCGCAGATACACTGATAAAAAAAATATATAATCAGAATGCAATAAACTGCGATGTAAGCAAAGGGGAATATATTACTGCAATAAATAAGTTCGATAACATCATCCAGCAAAATCCGAACAGCGAGGCAGCAGTTTATGCAGAAATTGATATTCTGACTACAGCATTGAATCTTGATACAACCAATACGCAGCTCGGTAAAATAAGCGGAGGAAAATATCTTGTAAAAGGCACCCCTGACTATCTATCAAGATTAAATGAAATTCTTCAATCAAGGTTTGGTGTAAACTCAGGTGAAGGTGAGAAAATAATTCCAGATGAATATTCCCTTGAACAGAACTATCCGAATCCGTTCAATCCAACAACAACAATCAGGTATGATCTGCCGAAAGACGGTTTAGTTCAGTTAGAAGTTTTTGATATAATTGGCAGGAAGATAACTACACTTGTAAACTCACATCAGCCCGCAGGCAGATATGAAGTAAACTTTGATGCAAGTAAACTTGCAAGCGGTGTTTATATCTATAAATTACAATCCGGCGAATACGTTTCTTCCAAGAAGATGATGCTTGTAAAGTGATGTTTGACCTAGACAGACCCAATTCCTTTAAGGAATTGGGTTTGTTGTTTATATTATTTAAGTTACAAATACAAAATCTCAAAATATATTGAGGTGAGAAGTGAAACTAAAATACTTTCTTGTCTTATTGCTCTCATTGTTCATTGAGCATTTAACCTTTAACATTACTTACGCAACCGTCAGGTTCGTGAGTAAGTCCGGCAGCAGCACACCGCCCTACACAAGCTGGGAAACAGCAGCAGACAGCATACAAAAGTGCATTAACTTATGTGTTAATGGCGATACAATTTATGTAGCAAATGGAGTTTACAAAGAAAACCTTGTAATAAATACAGCGCTAAATTTAATTGGCAGCAGTATGGATAGTACTGTAATTGATGGAAGAGAAATGTTAGATTATACTGTAGTCTTTAATTCAAGTGGCTATATAGGAAATTTTAATGTTTATGGAAAAAGTGATAACGCTTTAACAAGTCGGGTAATTCGATGCAATAATATATATTCGAATCTAGTAATTGAAAATTGTAATTTA
Organism: Ignavibacteriaceae bacterium; assembly: GCA_034005315.1. Classification (GTDB taxonomy): domain Bacteria; phylum Bacteroidota; class Ignavibacteria; order Ignavibacteriales; family Ignavibacteriaceae; genus IGN3. The sequence continues at coordinate 11,546 of JAVEUY010000033.1, forward strand.
AGGAATTCGGGCGTAGGTGTAAGTATGGTTGGGGGAGATGTTATTGCTAAAAATTTATCAATAAAAAATGTTACTAGGGGTTTTAATGTATTTGGTCATCAAGAAAATGTTATAGAAAATTGTGTGGTTGTATTAGATAAAGTAAATGCCATCGGAGTAAGCATCGGTTTTTCCACTAATATTGATCATTATATACGCAACAACATTATTCTTTTTACAGGTTCGTATAACCCTGGTAATGGGATATCGATAGGAGCACCAAGAAGAGTGTTAATTAATAATAATTTAATAAGTGGGTTTGCAGATAATATATTCATTGACTCACCACAGGATACAGTAATAATAATAAATAATATTTTAAACTATCAATTCGTCGTTGGTGGATATCCAGCAAGTATTAATGCGGGAAATAATAGATTTAAGGTGCGTAATGTCATTTTAGCCAGAAATAAGTATGCTATAATTGCAAGTGGTAGCCCCAAAATAGATTACAATGTTTTCTGGAAAAACCAGAAAAATTTAATTGGGGTTATTTACGGCGACAGCGATATAGTAGCAGATCCAATGTTTGTAAAAGACACAATACCAACAGCAGACGGGAACTATGATTTTCATCTTCAGGCATATTCGCCTGCAATTGATAAGGGTGATCCAAACATTTTAGATTTAGATGGAACAAGAAGCGATATTGGTTTGTATGGTGGACCATTCGGAGAAACTTATAATTACGAGGACTTAGCTCCTCTTGCCCCAAGAAATCTTTCTGCTATTGTTGATTCAAATACAATATTAGTTAAGTGGAATAAGAACACAGAAGCAGATACAGCTTATTATAAAGTTTACAGAGATACAGTATCAGGATTTACAATAGACTCAACAAAGCTTGTCAGCTCATCTAAGGATACATTTTTTGTTCAGGTAAATCCACATAATGTAAGAAGATATGTTTACAAAGTTACTTGTGTGGATAAACAAGGCAATGAATCAAAACCATCAACAGAACTTGTTGTAAACATTACATCAGTTTCAATGAATGACTACCCAATGACAATAAGTGACTACCAGTTATACCAGAACTATCCAAATCCATTTAATCCTAGTACTAAAATTGGCTATCAACTAAAAGAGCGAGCTTACGTAAAACTGATGGTCTATGATATAAAAGGAGAGCTTGTTTCTGTTCTTGTAAACAAAGAGCAAAACGCAGGCTATTATGAGGTAGAATTTAATGTAGGGAACGGACTCCCGTCCGTTCCGGATATACAAGGTTTAGCCAGCGGCATATATTTATATAGAATCGAAGTAATCGGAGAAGGAAGAATTCCTGTTTATACAGAGATGAAAAAAATGTTGTTAATAAAATAATGCTAAATGCCGTTATAGTAATTAATTTTTGTTTAATCGTTTTAAAAAACCCGATTCAAATGAGTCGGGTTTTTTTATCCCAGATTTGTCATTAAGACAAAAGATTCTAATGACCGGCATTAGAAGAAACGAGGTATAAGATATTTATATATAATAAGATAAGTTATATTTGGGGTAAGAAAAAGTAAGAAGAATTGTTGT
>JAVEUY010000420.1:0-2840 GCA_034005315.1 Ignavibacteriaceae bacterium
GGCACAGAAACCACTTTTTCCACTGCTCTTGAAATGGGTAAATCAAGAGGTTACATAAAACTTGCTGCCGGCACGCATAGTTTTGATATTTTATATAATGATACAGAACATATTACTTTCGATTATAACGTTGCTTCAAAAGGCAGATATACTGCTGTGATATTTGGATTTGAGAATTTGGGCAGTAAAGGAAGTAATGTTGCGAATATTCAAAGCGCAGTATTGGTAGATGATTAATAAATTAGTTAAAAATTAACGGAGGAAAAAATGTTTCCCAGATTTTACAAAGTTTTACTTTTAATTCTGTTTGCCTGCTCTCTTACCTTTGCACAGACCGGTAGAATTTCTGGTGTGATAACCGATCAGCAAACAGGAGAGCCTTTAATAGGGGCAAATATTATTGTTTTAGGTACGAGTTTGGGCGCAGCGTCTGATATTAATGGCGAGTATCTGATTACTAACCTTGTTGCAGGACAATATAATGTTAAAGCTTCTTACATAGGTTACACAGATGTAACTGTTAATGAAGTATTGGTTACTTCAGGCTTAACAACCAGACTCAACTTTTCATTACTAACTACAGGACTAACAACCGGCGAAGTTGTTATTGTTTCTGAAAGACCTTTGATTGACAAAACCTCAACCAATGCACTAAGAAGAATCGGGCCTGAGGATATGGAAAATCTTGGTCTTAGAAGTCTGAATGCTATTGTTCAGCTTCAGCCTGGTATTGTTACACAAAACGGATTAACTTTTATCCGTGGCAGCAGACCAGATGAGACTGGCTATACAGTTGAAGGCTCTGACACGAAAAATATATTAAATCGTAATGGCGGAAGTCTTGTTACAGTTACTGCAGATGCTTTACAGGAAGTTCTTGTTCAAGCTGGCGGTTATACTGCTGAATTCGGTAACGCCAATGCAGGTATAGTATCTTCAGAATTCAAGACAGGTACAAATCTCTATAAATTCTCTTTTAGAGCAGAGACAGATAATTTAGGCAATTACCCAGGTGATAAATTCTTAGGAACTTATTCTTATGGTTATTCCAATTATGTGTTCACCGTTGGTGGTCCTATAGTCTCTGATAAACTTAAATTTTTCATATCTGCAGAAAATACATTCGATAGAGACAGCAGAAAATTTTTTGATTCCAACCCTGTTGCATTTTCAGATGGTGCTCTTTATGACACTACAAAGATTTACGATTATGGCACCTTTGGTGGTTCCAAAAATGACTACCAGTATTTAAAATGGGATGCGGCAAATATCCCTGGTAATTCTAACAACAGATACACAGCAAACGGAACTATTCTGTTTGATAATAATCCGTTACTCTTAAGATTAGCAGGTGCTTTTACCTGGAGAACCGGAAAAGGAACAGATGATATTTTTGATATATTTAATTCTGACAGATTAACAATTACAGAGGGATCAAATCTTTTATTAAATCTAAAAGGCACATATTTGTTAGAATCTAACTCATTCGTTGAGGCAAGCTTTGGATTCTTTGATTACAGACAAAAGATTTATGACCCGATTTTTAAAGATAATTTCCTTTTATATAGTGATAGTTTAGCTGCGTCAGAATATGGATGGACATACACTAACTATTATTCAGCTCCAGCCCAGTATGACTTTTATGGATTTCCATTTAACAGACCGGGAACTAACTTAAGCAGATTTACAAAGGATCAAAATAATTATATCAATGCAAGTGTATCATATACGGGGCAAATAGAGATACACGCATTGAAAATCGGAGGCAGTTATCAATACTGGACTGTCAGACGTTGGGATAACGGTTCGCCAAGTAACTTCTTGTCAACTATCAGAAATAATCCTGACCAGGCAAGAGATTCGTTAGCTACTCTTATTGGAACAACATTGTTTGCTAACTTTAATAATTATGGTTTTGATGTGTTTGGTAATGAAACCACAAATTCTGATGGAGTATTTGCTCCTAAGCATCCTACATTTTTATCCGGTTACATCACCGACAGATTTGAAATTAGTGATCTTATCATTAATGCTGGTTTAAGATATGATTATATTGATATGGATAGCTGGGCTTGGGAAAACCCGTTAAACCCGGACATTGACAGAGTAAATCATACAATTCCTGATTCATCTTACAGAAAAGGCGATACATTTAGTTATCTATCTCCAAGGTTAGGATTTGCATTTCCGGTTACTGATAAAACAGTATTCCACTTACAATTTGGAAAATTTGTTCAATCACCAAGCTTAGATGTTGCCTACAGAGGTGTTTACATTTCGGCTCAACAGATTCAGGGTGCAAACTTGTTTACTAACCCGATAGCATATAATCCCAGCCCGATCAGAACAACACAGTATGAAATCGGATTATCACATCAATTTACAGATTTTGCTGCTCTTGATGTTACCTTGTTCTACAAAGACATAAAAGGACAACTGCAATATACTGTAGTTAATACAGCTCCGGGAGCTATCAGAAGTAAATACAATGTTTTCTCTAATCAGGACTTTGCTACAACCAAAGGTGTAGAGCTAAGCTTTAAGATGAGAAGAATTGAAAGATTCAGTGCAGGAATAAATTATACATACTCTTCTGCTCAAGGAACAAACTCACTATCCGGAAGCGGTGTTGGTTCTGTAGAAGTTAACGGCAACGTGCCGACTGTGTTAATCCCATTGGATTATAATCAGACTCACAGAGGTTCCTTCTTTGTTGATTTCAGATTTGATAAAGGAGACGGCGGGCCTGTATTAGAACAGCTCGGAATAAATCTGTTATTATCATTTAATAGCGGGCTTCCGTTTACTGATTCGACATGGGCAGGTTTTGGTCAGTCATC
>JAVEUY010000034.1:0-13008 GCA_034005315.1 Ignavibacteriaceae bacterium
TTTTTCTGCCTGCGGCTCAATAGGATTAACAATTAAAATAACAGGTAAAGCATCTCATTCGGGTATCTCACCGGAAAAAGGAATTAACTCGATGCTGGTAGCTGCAAAAGCTATCAGTCAATTACCGCTTGGCAGAATTGATAAAGAAACTACAATGAACATTGGATTGCTGAAAAGTGGTTCAGCAGTAAATGTTATTCCCGAACTTACTGAACTTGAAGGTGAAGTCAGATCATTCAATCTAAAAAAAGCTGAAGACAATTTTAATCTGCTTGTAAATATCTTTAACTCAGAAGCTGAAAAAGTTGGTGCAAAGGTAGAGATAAATCACTTTTGGGATTTTTTACCTTATACAATTTCTGAAAATGCTTTTGTGTATAAAGAAATTACCAGAGTGCTTAATAAAGTAGGACTAGAACCGAACCCAACTATTTCTCTCGGAGGCAGTGATGCTAACTCGTTGAACGGCAGAGGAATAGAATCGGTAAACATTGGTATTGGTGCTCAAAACCCTCATGCAAATGAAGAATTTATTTACATTGAAGACTTAATTAAATCTGCAGAAATAGCCTTAGAATTAGTTAGGAAAGATTAATATGAAAAAACCGGTACTAATTATTATTATAATATTACTAATCTCTCAACTGCATTGTTCGCAGACAAAAGGCATACTTGTAATTGTTGGCGGAGTTCAAACAACTGAGATTGTTAAAAAATATGTTGAGCTTGCCGGCGGTTCAGATGCTAAAATAATTGTAATTCCAAATGCCGGCTCCGATCCGGTTTATTGGAGCGAGGAGCAGGTTAAAGAATTTAGTGAACTTGGTGCACAGGCTCAGTATCTGCTTTTTACAAGGGAAACAGCAGACGATAAATCTAATCTTGAAAAGATGGATTGGGCTAATGCAGTTTTTTTCCTTGGCGGTGATCAAAGCATTTTAACTCATGATATGCTTGGTACAAAACTGCTTCAGAAAGTGTTTGATATTTATAACAATGGCGGAGTTGTTGGCGGCTCAAGTGCAGGTGCGGCTGTTATGAGCAAAGTTATGATTACAGGAAATGAATTAGTTAATCCTGATTCCAACGATGCATTTATAACAATTGAAAAAAATAATATTGAAACAAAAAAAGGTTTCGGATTTATAAAAAATGCAATTATCGATCAGCATTTTTTAAAACGCAAAAGACATAACAGAACAATTTCTGCAGTAATTGAGCATCCAAATCTTCTTGGAATTGCTATTGATGAATCAACTGCGATTATTGTTTACCCCGATGAAACGTTTGAAGTGGCAGGCAATAACCAGGTGTTGGTTTATGATCCGACAAGTGCAACTAATATCAGAGAAGATTTTAAAGGCAATCTTGGAATAAGTAATATGAAGTTACACATCTTAATAAGCGGTGATAAATTTGATATGAAAACCAAACAAGTGATCAAATGACAGAAACAAAAAAGAAATTTAAGATAAAGGTACCGAATACTTATCTGCTTATTTTTTCTTTGTTGGTCATTATTGCAATACTAACCTGGGTAATACCGGGCGGGCAGTATGAGAGGGCAATTGTAAACGGAAGAGAAGTTGTTGTTCAAAACTCTTTTAAATATATCGAGAATAATCCTCAGGGGTTTCTGGCATTGTTTATCGCACCTCTTAAAGGATTTGTAGAAGCTGGTTTAATAATCGGATTCATCTTATTTGTTGGCGGGGCATTTAATGTATTAGCAAAAACTGATGCGATTAATTCATTAATAAATAAACTTGCAAGAGCACACAAAGATTCCAGGCTGCTTCAAAAATTATTCATACCTGTTATAACGTTAATGTTCTCAATAGGCGGTGCAACATTCGGGATGAATGAAGAAATTATTCCATTTGTATTAATTATTGTACCGATTTGTTTAGCTCTCGGCTATGATTCAATAATTGGTGTCGCAATTCCGCTTGTTGGGGCACACATTGGATTTGCAAGTGCATTTTTAAATCCGTTCAATGTTGGTATTGCACAGGGCATTGCAGATGTTCCGTTATTTTCAGGAATCGGTTACAGATTTATAAGCTGGGCTGTATCAACAACCGCAGCTATTTTTTTTCTGTTATGGTACGTTAAAAAATTATCAAAAAATCCTAAAATAAGTCCAACCTATGAACAAGATGAACTGAGAAGAAAAAACGAACATTTTGATACTATCTACAATAATAACAATCATTTCTCTGCCAGGCATAAAGCTGTCTTAACTGCATTTGCTGCTTGTTTGATTTTAATAGTAATCGGTGTTATTAAGCTTGGCTGGTACATTGAAGAAATTTCCGCAGCGTTTTTTATAATGGGAGTTGTAGTTGGAATTATTGGCGGACTAAAAGTTAATGAATTTACAAAAGCATTCATAGACGGTGCAAAAGATTTAGTCGGAACAGCATTAATTGTTGCATTAGCAAGAGCAACACTTGTAATATCAAGAGATGGTCAGATTATAGATACAATATTATATGGGCTTTCGCCTTTTATTCAGTCATCATCTGCAATTTTTGCATCACAGAAGATGTTTGTTGTTCAGGCAATAATAAATTTCTTTGTTCATTCAGGCAGCGGGCAGGCAGCACTTACAATGCCGATTATGGCACCGCTTGCTGATTTAGCAGGTGTATCGAGACAAACAGCAATTTTAGCTTTTCAGTTTGGAGAATATACAAATATAATTATACCAACTTCAGCAGTAACTATGGGTGCGTTGTCAATGGCAAAAGTACCGTGGGAAAAATGGGCAAAGTGGGCGCTGCCTTTGATGATAATACTTTTTATTCTGGGATTCATTTTACTGATTCCGCCAAATTTAATTGGATGGCAATGATCTTATTAATTAATACATTATATAATTCATCAATAAAAAGAGGTATGCTATGAGAAAAATATTGCTCATCAGTTCGTTGGTTGTATTAAGCATTATTGGCTTAAATAAACCGGTTTTTTCACAGGTTGATTTATACCTGGACGATCTTAATGTTTATGTCAGTGCTTATGGGCGAATTGCATTCTATTCACTTCCTGAAGAAGTCAGACAACAGTATAAAATGGCTTTGTTAGTTGGAACTGGTTCTGATACTGTGTTTGATCTTGAAAATGATTTAGAAGTTGAGGAGGAAACTCAATTGATTTCAAATCCCGTTTTTTCAGATTATGAAATTTATGGCAGTTACAACAATGATTACTCAGGTGAACCACCTGATGTCCTGGAGAAACAAACACTTTATTGCTGGAGTGATTTAAGTGCCGTTTTAGTAAAATATACTGTAGTCAACCGTCAGACAGGTTCTATGGATGCAAAGATGGGAATTGAAGTAATCCCCCAGCCGGATGGAGAATATGGTTATGATACTGTTAGTTATAATGAAACAAATAAGGTGATTCGTGTCCACAGAGGAGGAGTTAATCTGGGATATAAACTTCTTTCACACAATTTAGAATCTCTGTATTCATTTGAATATTTTGACGGTTACAAAGAAGATTCAAATTATTGGACCTGGCTTAACAATGGTTCTATTATGTCAGAATATGTTTCAGACTCTGATGAAGGTGCAGTGTTTATAACATCACAGTCTTTCTCAAATATTGCACCCGGTGATTCAGTAACTTTTTATTATGCGGTTTCTGTAGGTGATAACGAAACAGAAATGTTAGCAGGAATAAATGCAATACATGCAAAATACAACAATATTGTTTCAGTTGAATCAGATTATAATAATATCCCGTCAAATTTTGTATTAGAACAAAACTATCCTAATCCGTTTAACCCGGCTACAAAAATTTCTTTTGGTTTACCGGAAAGATCAAATGTTGCTCTAAAGATATTTAATGCTTTGGGACAGCAGGTTGCAGAACTTGTAAACGGATCACTCGAAGCAGGAACTTACTCATACAATTTTGATGCAACATCACTTACTTCCGGAATCTATTTTTATTCTTTACAAACAGATGCCGGAGTTGTTACTAAGAAAATGACATTAATAAAATAAAGTTGTTTAATTATACGGCACTGAGCACGATAACTCAGTGCTGCATTTAATTATTATTATATGGACCGATACAAAGAAATAAAAGAACAAATAGTCAGCAGATACAATTCACTGCCTAAAAATCATCGTAAGATTGCTGATTATTTTATTAATAACTTTGATAAAATACCTTTTCTTAATGTTCTGGATTTATCCAAAGCAACAGGTACAAGTGTTGCATCTATTGTAAGATTTTCTCAACGTGCAGGTTTTAAAGGATTTAATGAATTAAGAGATGAAATAACCGGCTCACTTCGTAAAGAACTAAGTAATAAACAAATATTCCCGCTTATTGAAAAACGTGAAATAAAAGAAGACCTCTTAACTGAGGTTGCTAATCTTGATATTAAAAACATTAACGATACACTTAATTTTGTTGAGCGAAAAACTTTTGATTATGTAATTGAAAGGATACTTAAATCAGAAAGAGTATTTACCGGCGGTTTAGGTATTTCATATCTATTGGCGGAGATACTTGCATATCAGCTTACTCAGGTTGGTGTTAGTTCCGGTATTCTTAATCATACGCACACAGTTTTTAATGAAAACATTTTATTTCTTAATCCAAATGACCTGTTAATGGTTTTTTCATTTCCTCCTTATTCAAAAGAAACCATTGAAGCAGCTAAATTTGCACAATCAAGAAAAATTGATGTAATTGCAATTACAAATCATCCTGCAGCACCGGTTACTTTTTTCAGCAAGGCAAATCTTTTGGTAAAAAGTGAAAATATGCTGTTCACAAATTCCTTTGCAGCAATTTCTGTTCTGATAAATGCTTTGGCAACTGCCTGTGCAATTAAAGACAGGCAAAGAGCTAAAAGAATATTAAAAGAATCACAGGAAATAATGATTCATCAAGACCAAGTAATTATTGAGAGTAAATAATGAAAAAAATTATATCACTGATACTTCTGCTTCCGTTTTTTATCTATGCAGGTACAACCGGTAAGTTATCAGGCACAATTAAAGATGCCCAAACAGGTGAATCTTTAGTTGGAGCAAATGTTATCATCGAAGGTACGAACTTTGGCGCTGCTACTAACCTTAACGGTGAATATGTGATACTGAATATTTCTCCCGGCAGATATAATGTTAAATTCAGTTTTATCGGTTATGAAACAGTAGCCATTCAGAATGTTGTAATAATTGTTGATCAAACTACAATGCTGCAGGTAGAGTTAAATCCGCAAACAATACAGGTTGATGAAATAGTTGTTACTGCCAGAACTCCGCTTATTCAAAAAGATGTTACCGGCAGTGTTTCTGTAATAACCAGGGAAGAAATTGATGCACTTCCTGTTTCTACTTTTACAGAACTGCTTTCTTTGCAGGCAGGAGTTACAGGCAGCGGTTCTAATCTGCATGTCCGCGGCGGGCGCTCTAATGAAGTGGCATATATGATTGACGGAACAATTGTTGTTGATCCCTTGCTTGGCGGGCTTGCAACTGATATTAATAATGATGCTATACAGGAAATGAGTTTGCTGAGCGGTACTTTTAATGCTGAATACGGAAATGCTCTTAGTGGAATTGTTAATATTGTAACCCGCGATGGTTCAGATAAATTTTCTGCCAAACTGGAAGCAAGAACAAGCGAGTTTGGTGTTGATCGTTATACTTCACTGCACGAAAACAGAATCAATGGAAGTATTAGCGGACCAATTGTTACACCGGAATTTAATTTTTTCCTTTCAGGTGAGATTGATAAACGCGGCAGCTATCTGCCGTTTGGCTATAATAATACAAGATCGTTTTTTAGTAAACTTACAACAAATGTAATTCCATTTGTAAAAATATCATTATCTAATCGCGGAAGCGTTGGTAAAAGACAAAATTACAGCCATTCTTATCGGTACATTCCTGAGCAATACCTGCGGAAAAGAACAGATAGCTGGCAAAGTACATTAGGCTTAACACATACTATTGCAAACAATATATTTTATGATGTAAAAGTTTCTTATTTCAATCAGGGATATTATTCCGGAATAGATAAAGACACTGCCGATTATCTTGCATCTAACGATACAGAATACTTTGAAGAATATGGCAACGGATTCGAATTCTATAAAAGATCTGATCCTGCTGAATTATATGACAGCCGCTCCGCAACAGCAGATTTTAAAGCAGATGCAGTATGGCAAATGGGATCAACGAATGAAGTTAAGTTTGGAGCAGCATTTAAAAAACACTGGCTGAAATTATTTTATGTTTATGATCCCAAAAGAAATTTCCCGTATTTAAATGATTACCATACACAGCCATTTGAAGGTGCGGCTTATGTGCAGGATAAAATTGAGCTTCCGTATCTTGTTATAAATATCGGATTGCGTTTTGATTATCTTAACTCTAATGTAAAGTTCAGAAGTAATCCTCTGGATCCTAATTCGATGATTACTGTTAAATCAAGATCACAATTATCGCCAAGATTTGGAATTGCTCATCCGATTTCTGACAGAACAAAACTTCATTTTTCTTACGGTCATTTTTTCCAGAATCCTGATTTTGAATACCTGTTTGAAAACAACCAGTATGATCTTAATGTAAGAGAGCCGTTATTCGGGCAGCCGGATCTTGATGCACAAAGAACTATATCTTATGAAATAGGATTATCCCATCAATTTTCGGATTATGTTGCAATGAATTTAACTGCTTATTACAGAGATATAACCGGTTTGATAGGTACCAGATATTACTTTCCGTTTGTTGATGGAAGATATACCGGTTATACACTTTATGTTAATGAAGATTACGCTAACATAAGAGGATTTGAGTTAACAGTTGATGTAAGACCAAACAGATATTTTTCAGGCGGACTTACTTATACATATTCAATTGCAAAAGGCAGTGCTTCATCAGAAACAGAGCAATATCCCGGTACAGAAGAATCAACACAATTATACTTCCTTGATTTTGACCGGACGCATGTTTTTAATGCAAGCGGAACATACACAATACCTGATGATGATGGTCCGATGATATTTGATACACCTGTATTTGAGAATATGGATTTCAGTTTAATCTTTAAAGCAAGCTCAGGCGCTCCTTATACTCCATCGGGCAGAGATGTCGGATTTGTTGAAAAGAATTCATTGCGTCAGCCCGGTCTTTATAATATCGATTTAATGATCGGAAAAGAATTTGAGTTTTCAAAAGGTTTAAGATTAAGATTGTTCGCTGAGATTCTGAATCTGACAGATCATAGAAATATATTATATGTATATGGTGATACTGGTGATCCAAGTTTTACTTATGAAGGCGGATATTCAAAAGAGTATATGCAGGATCCGTCTAATTTTGGACCGCCAAGGTCAGTCAGATTAGGTTTTACATTAAGGTTTAATTAATAATTTAAACTTAAGGCTTAAAGATGAAAAGAGTTTTTTATTTAATAATTCCGCTGTTTGTATTCACACAGATAAATCTTTTATCCCAAAGCGATAAAAAAAGTTTTGAAGATAAAGATCCATTAAGCAAGGTCTTGCGTATTCAGGACAGAGCAGGCGGAGTTCACAATGCAAGTAACATCGGTTTATTTTTTGAAAACCGCGGAAAACTTTATCCGAGAAGAATTACACAAGGTCCATCAGGAGAATTTCCGATAAACAGCAGTAAGAATTATATATACAGAATAAATCAGTACGTTGGAGTTCCCGGTAACGTTATCCAGGGAAGGTTTACAACCAACGAAGAATGGGAAGCAGCTTACGGATATCATAACAGTGACACTGCAAGAATTGCATTTACTGATGATCCGAATTCCTGGCATCCGCAGCTTGGCTGGCCTGTAAAAGATGAAAATGGAAATGATATAATCTTATCTGATCAGGATAGTTATTGCGTCTATAATGACAGCGGTAATACGGTAAAGATTCTTGGATTACAAATGGCGCAAACAGGCTATGCTTATGGATCAAATTTCGCAAAGAATATGCTTTTCTTTAAATATGAAATAACAAATACAAGTAAGAATAGTTATGAAGGACTTTACTTCGGGCTTCATAATGATATCGACGTAGGTAATATCAGCGGCGGCGATCCTGAATATGGCGATGATAAAGTTGACTTTATTAAGGAAATGAACCTGATATATTTTTATGATGACGGACTTTCCAATGAATGGCCTGATGGTAAAACAGGATTTTTTGGAATTATGTTTCTGCAGACTCCAAAGGTTAACGGAACCGAACTTGGGTTAACAGATTTTCACTATATGCTTTTTAATGATGATGAAATTGCTGATAAAGATACAATTCAATATGGATTTATGTCATCAAGCAGAAGCCTTTACAATTCTTCTGTTGGTGGAAAGTATTTTCACGTATCTGATCCGAATAATATCCATTTTGATGATCCTTCATTAATTCCTGCTTCAGGGATGGATATACTTGCACACATGTCTTCGGGACCATATACAATAAACCCCGGCGATACATTAGTATTTTATACAGCAATAGTAGCAGGTGAAACTTATGATGAACTAATACAGTCAGCTAACACTGCTAAGTTTGCAATGGATAATCAATTTGATTTGGCTAAACCACCAACTCGTCCTTCTTTATATTCAACTGATGGTGATGTTAAAGTTACGCTTTATTGGAATGATTCAGCAGAAAGAACTTATGATAAATTTTCGGGTTATGATTTTGAAGGATATAGATTATATAAAAGCACTAACAAAGGTGTAACGTGGAACAGAATTGCTGCATTCGATCTGAAAAACTCAATTGGTGCAAACACCGGTTTACAATATTCTTTTGTTGATACAAATGTAATCAACGGTTTTGAGTACTGGTATTCAATTACAGCTTATGATCAGGGAAGCAGCTTGTTTGAAAGTCTTGAAAGTGCAATAGGAAACACACTTGCAGCAGTTAATACAGTATCAGCTATTCCGCGCTCCGAAGCTATTGGCAGAACACCTGTAACTCCCATTGAAGTAACAAATTTAAATACCGGCAATACTAATTTTATCCTGAATGCTTCTTCGGTTGATGATGAATCACTTGCAGGTAATGAATATAAAACAACCTTTGAATTTGTTCCCCGTATCGAATTCGGAGATCTGAAAACTAATGTTACAATTACAGTTACTGATACTGCCGCAGTAAAACCATATAAATTTGCAATTGAATTTACGTCAGAAACATCTTTTGATCTTAAGAACATAACACTTGATGAAATTATAAGAGAAAATTTTCCATATCAGTACGGCGGCAGAAATCTTACTATTACTGGTTTTGGATTAAGAGTTACTATGGTTGATTCTGTTGATACTCCGACCGAATTCAGACCGCAAGCCGGTGATGTTATAGCAATTAATTTTTCTATGAATACTGTAAAGAATAATAATCAGGTGGTTATAGAAAAAAGATCTTATCAGGTTGACCAGGTAATAACTTCAACCGATGGAGTATCTCTTCAGGTAACATCACCTCAGATCATTCAAAGCGTTTCCAGAATTGGCGGCAATGATAATATTGAAATGACTTTTGAAGTTGTTGATGAGTCTCTGGTTAAAAATGCTGTTTATATTGCCTCTGTTGAAGGAAGTGGTAATCTTAATAATAACGGTTTTGTTTTACTTTCAGTTTCCGGAACCAGCATTTTGCTTGATACACTTTTCAGCGGAGATAATTTTACGTTCGATGGAATTGAAGGAACGATAATATTTCCATCTAACTCAGCTCCTTCAACCGGCAATAAGTTTTCGGTTGAAACAGTTAAGCCTGTAATTCTGAGTATAAAAGATTCTTATGCTTTTAAAATAGCAGATTCTAAAGTTGATTATCAACAGGTAAAAAATGAAATCAGCAAAATCAAAGTTGTTCCAAATCCTTATGTTGTATCCTCTCTATGGGAACCTGAATTTGGCGAGTTGAGAAAAGAGCCTTTACGTCAGATTCAGTTTATTAATCTTCCTCCTGAATGTACTATTTATATTTTTACTGTTGATGCTGACCTGATTAAAACGATTTATCATAATTCTGATGCAGGTACGGAAGTATGGGACTTACGTACAGAAGGCGGAAGAGAGCTTGCGGCAGGAATGTACATTTATGTCGTCAAGACAAAAGACTCTGAATTCAAAGAACGATTTGCAATTATAAAATAATCTGAAGCAGGAGTATAAAATGAAAAAATTATTAATATTAGTTTTGTTTGTTATAAGCTTCGGAGAATTTTATGCGCAGAATCCGAATCTTGGTACTGCCGGAGCACAGTTTTTACAAATACCTGTCAGTGCACGCTCAGAAGCTATGGGCGGCGCTGTTGTTGGTCTTACTGATGATGCGTCTGCTGTTTTCTGGAATCCTGCCGGTATTGTAAAAGTAAACAATGTGCAGGCTCACTTTTCTTATATGAACTGGTTTGATCTTTTTGATTTCAATGCAGCATCAATTGTTTATAATGCAGGTGATCTTGGAACTTTTGCTGCAAGTATGGTGCTTTTTACTACTGATGAAATGGAAATAACAACTGAAGAACATCCAAACGGAACCGGTAGATTTTTTGATGCCGGTGATCTTGCATTAGGAATTTCGTATGCAAGATATTTAACTGATAGATTTAATGTTGGTATTACAATCAAATATATTCGTCAGCAGATCTGGAATGAGTCTGCTTCCGGAATTGCTTTTGATATTGGTACACAGTACAGATTAGATTTCCAAAATCTTACTATTGCAATGTGTATGACAAACTTTGGCGCCGATATGCAGTTTGATGGTCCCGATCTAGATTTTACATATCGTAAAGATAATAACTTCCCTTTAAGCAGATTGGTACCAAGCAGGTTAAACACAGAAGAATATCCTTTGCCGTTAAATTTTCAGGTAGGAATCGGTTTTGATGTTTTTGAATATGACTTTGTTAAAATGCACGGTGCTATTGATGTAACTCATCCAAACGATAACGCTGAACGTGCTCAATTTGGTACTGAGTTTTCTTTTTACGACAGGTTTTTTGTCCGTGCCGGATATAAGTATAATTATGATGATCAGAATTTTTCTTTTGGTGCTGGTGCCAATGTACCTATGGGCAGTTCAGCCGTTTATTTTGATTACGCATATTCTGTTTATGATATTTTACCGGGTGTTCACAGAATTTCATTAAATCTAAGTTTCTAAAATGAATAGTAAAATAATATTCAGCCTACTAATTTTTTTATTTGGAATCAATGTTGTAAAACCTTGTACCACTGCTGTTGTTTCTGGAAAAGCAACCGATGATGGAAGACCGCTTTTATTAAAGAATCGCGATTCCGATTTTTTACAGAACAGATTAGTTTATTTTTTTGAAGGCAGATTTAAATTTATTGGATTAGTTAATTCAAGTGATAAAGAAAATAATGAAGTATGGAGCGGATTTAATGAAGCCGGATTTGGAATTATGAATTCGGCTTCTTACAATTTAAAGATAGATGATACAACAAAAATTTCAGATCTTGAAGGTAAGATTATGAAACTTGCGTTGGAACGTTGTAAAACATTATCAGATTTTGAAACACTTCTTGATACTATGTTAAAACCGCTTGGTGTTGAAGCTAACTTCGGAGTTATTGATGCTGAAGGAGGTGCAGCATATTACGAAGTAAATAATTTTTCTTTCATTAAGTATGATGCTAATGATCCTGAGACTGCACCTAATGGTTATTTAATACGAACAAACTTTTCATTTGCAGGAACTGAAAATAAAGGTTACGGTTACATCAGATATCAAACTGCATCTGAATTATTTTCTGATAAAATTAAAAACGGAAAACTAAATTTTAAGTTTTTAATAAATGATGTTCCAAGATGTTTAGTCCATTCATTTACAGAAACTGATCTTTCAAAAAATCTGCCTGATGAAACAGATAATAAATATGTTTTTTTCAGAGATTACATTCCAAGATACTCAACTACTTCAGCGGTTGTTGTTCAGGGCGTTAAAGAAAACGAAACTCCATCACTTACAACTATGTGGACGATTCTCGGCTTTCCGCTTACTTCAATTGCTATTCCCGTCTGGCTGACTGATGATGGTTCGCTTCCTAAAATATTAATTGCTGATGAAACCGGTAATGCTCCTTTGTGTGATCTTGCATTAAGTTTAAAAAATAAAGTTCTGTCAAAACAGAACGATGCAAAAGAAAATTATCTGAATCTTACGTCCTTGATGAATAAAAATAATACCGGCGTTCGGCAAAAACTTATTCCTGTTGAAGATGAAATAATGAATAAAGCTGAGGATAAAATATCTGATTGGGAAAAAACAAAATTTAACAGCAATGAAGCAAAAGATTTTTATAACTGGATTGATAATGATATTTATCCGCAGATAAAAAGAAAATTTTCATTTAACTGATTTGCTGGTGAATCATTAATGAAAATTTATAACATCCTGATTCTGATTTTTACTCTTGCTCTTAATTCCACTCTTTTTGCTCAGGGTTATATTTGTGCTGTCGGCGGCGGTTCCGAAGATTATAACAACTGGAGCGATGCACCGTATGGCTGGATAGTTGAAAAATCTGACAACGGAAAAATTATTATTCTTGGTGCTGATGCAGGAGTAACAACCTGGCTTCCAACTTATTTTATGTCTCTTGGTGCAGACACTGCTTACAATAAAACTATTTCTTCAAAAACTATTGCAGATCTTCAGGAAACTTATGATGAAATAGTTACTGCTAAAGCAATTTTTATACGCGGCGGTGATCAATGGGATTATATAAGAATGTGGAAAGGAACAAAAACTGATTCGGCAATTCAATTTGTTTTTAATAGCGGCGGAGTAATAGCCGGAACAAGTG
Source organism: Ignavibacteriaceae bacterium (assembly GCA_034005315.1). Classification (GTDB taxonomy): domain Bacteria; phylum Bacteroidota; class Ignavibacteria; order Ignavibacteriales; family Ignavibacteriaceae; genus IGN3. The sequence continues at coordinate 12,856 of JAVEUY010000034.1, forward strand.
CCGGTGCAGCAGTTCTCGGTGATGTTCATTTCAGCGGGCAAAGCGGTTCTGCATATTCTGATGATGCGTTGCTTAATCCTTTTTATAACCGAATGAAGTTTGAAAATAATTTCCGGAATTGTGTTCCCGATGTGGTGTTTGATACTCTCTGTA
>JAVEUY010000421.1:0-2825 GCA_034005315.1 Ignavibacteriaceae bacterium
TGTTGTTATTAAAAACAGTTTGAATTGTCAGTTGAAACTATTCTGTTAATTCAGTATTATTTTTTTAGGAATAAAAAAGAACTTATTTAAATGATCTCTATGAAAACAAAAACTATTCTTACAATGTTGCTGGTCTTAACATTTTGTCTCTTTAACACATCAAAAGCGCAGCAGATCAACAGAGTATTTGAAGATATCGGAGGAGGATCGGGCACAACAACTAATGTAAACGAATCAAAAGATAATACTTTTTTCTACATTGCCGGTGCAGCAATAGTTGCAGGTATAGTGGTTTATGCAATACTTCGTGATAAGAAGCCTGCTGAAAATGCAGATACAGATACTACATCTGCACTAAACGACGAAGAGTTAATCAATAAGCATCTTTCATTTAACGGGAAGATTCAAAGCTATAAAACGCAAATACCTGTTAACTTATCAATTGGAATTCAAAATGATAAGGTTAATGCAGATGAGAAAAGATACTTCGTCGGCTTTTTATATAATTTTTAGATTACGGTTCCTGAAAGAAATTTGTCTTTTATTTCCATCAGGTATCTGAGTGCTTCTTCATAATTATTTCCGATCTTGCCGTCAAGAATAGCTTCTTCAATTGCTGTTTTGATTTCGCCAACTTTTTTAGACGGCTTAAGATTACAAATCTGCATAATCTCATCACCTCTTACCGGAGATTGAAAAGCCCGAAGCTGATCGCGTTCTTTAACATCACGAACTTTCTGCATAACGCGTTCATAGTTACCAAGATATTCTTCAACTTTATAGGGATTTTTACTTGTAATATCTGCACGACACAAGGTAATAAGATCTTCAAGGTCTTCACCTGCCTGAACAACTAATCTTCTTATAGCAGAATCAGTTACTTCTTCTTTGGCTAATGCAATCGGGCGCAAATGTAAAGTAATAAGTTTCTGAACATATTCTAATTTATTAAGAGGTAATTTCATCCGGTGAAATATTTTTTTCATCATTCTTGCACCGAGATTTTCATGACCATGAAATGTCCACCCAGTTCCCTCAACAAACTTTTTTGTCGGCGGTTTTGCAATATCATGAACAAGCGCTGTAAATCTTAACCAAACATCATCAGTTTCTTCACAAATATTATCTACAACCTGTAGTGTATGCAAAAAAACATCTTTATGATGATAATCTTTACGCTGATCTACACCTGACATTATCGCTATTTCGGGAAATACAACTTCAAGTACACGTGAATCAAACAGAAGCTTAAATCCTATTGATGGTTTAGGGGTTGAAAGGATTTTTAGAAATTCATCAGTTATTCTTTCCTGGGAAACTATTGAAAGACGATTACGCATTTCATAAGCGGCTTTCATTGCATTTTTTTCCACAATAAAATTTAATTGCGAAGCAAATCTGAAAGCTCTCATTATCCTTAGAGGGTCATCATCAAAAGTTTTAAACGGATCTAACGGTGTTTTTATAATTTTATTTTTTATATCGTTCAAGCCATCGTAAATATCAATTAGTTTTCCAAAGTCTGCTTTGTTAAGTGAAACAGCTAAAGTATTGATTGTAAAATCGCGTCTGCTGATATCATCTTCAAAAGAACCATTTTCAACAACCGGTTTACGTGTATTTCTATCATAAGATTCCTTGCGGGCGCCAACAAATTCTATATTCAAATTATTAAAAGTGAATTGGGCAGTACCGAAATTTTTAAAGTAATTAACATTCCCGATGTTGAGATTTTCTGAAACGGCTTTTGCAAAATCAATTCCGCTGCCAATAACAAGAATATCAATATCATTTCTTTCCCGCTTTAATATCAAGTCTCTTACATATCCGCCGACAACAAAAACATTTTTGTTTTCACTCTGTGCAATCTGAGCAATCTTAATTAAAACAGGATTCTCGTTCAGCTTTTTTATAATTGATTTATTGTTAGTTAATAACATCTGTTGTATCGGGATAAATAATATTTATAATACTATCGGCATTATTAAAAAACCAATTTGCCTTGTTATTATTTTGTTTCATGGCAAAGTAAAATGGATTTTGTTCTTTATATCTTAATGCTAATGCTGAATATTTTCTGGCATTTGTATAATCTCCGTTTGCAAGCATAAAATCTGATAACTTATAAACAGCATAACTGCTTTCTAAATTATCAATAATAAAAGTCTTATTAAAATTTTTAATAACCTGTTTGTAATTAATATTCAGGTTTTTACTTAAACTTATGACAGACGGAATTAAATTATAATCAAGACTATCGCTATTCAGCTTAACCAATATATTATATTTCAATGAATCATTACCTTCAAGATAATTTTTAAGCAAATCTTTATTCAATAATTTTAAACGCAGCCTTGATAAAAAAGCAAGATTAAAAGATGGATTACTTTCAATAATACTTTGATAACTTAATTCAGCAACAGGATACATATCATTTAGAGCATTAAGATCTCCTAACCTTAACAGCAGAAGATATTCGTAAGGCGAATCAGAAAATTTTTTAAGATTTTCAGACAGAAGCTTAATAGCTTTACCTGTTTCCTTTTTTTTGTGATAAGTTTCTGAAAGACCTATCAAAGCTGAATAATTATATGATTTATTATTTACATCAATGAATAATTTTTCTGCTTCATTCAGATTATCTTTTTCAAGATAACTATAAGCATCTGAAAGTCTATCGGATATATACCTTGGACATACTTTCTGAATAATAGATAATCGCCCGAAATAATAATCAGCCATTTTCTGTCCTGCAATATTTGGCAACTCTGATAGATACTGCTCAAACAATTTTTCTTCATCTTCAAGCTTTTTATTAAATACTA
>JAVEUY010000035.1:0-12923 GCA_034005315.1 Ignavibacteriaceae bacterium
CATTGCAATAGTGCAATAATATGGATTAGCAGTAGCATCAGGCGGGCGGTATTCAAATCTTGTTTCATCAGGATTAGAAATATATTTCGGAATTCTTATTGCGCTAGCTCTGTTTCCCTGTCCGTAAGTTAATGCAACAGGTGCTTCAAATCCAGGGACTAATCTTTTATAAGAATTTGTACTTGGATTAGTAAATGCCGCAAGTGCCGGTCCGTGTTTTAACATTCCGCCGATAAAGTATCTGCCGAGTTCATTTATATTTCCATACTCACCTTTTTTATAAAACGCATTCTTTCCTATTTTCGTAAGATAAAAATGTAGATGCATTCCGTTACCAGCCTGTTGAAACATTGGTTTTGGCATAAAGGTAATGTTCAATCCTTTTTGTTTCGCATAATTGAACAGGATGTATTTTGCAGTTACAATATTATCGCCTGTTGTTAATAAATCGCTGAAGTAGGTTTCTATTTCCTGCTGTCCTTTTTCACCAACTTCGTGATGATGATATTTTACTTCTACTCCCTGCTCTCTTAAAAGCTTACAAGCTTCGTCTCTAAAATCATCATATTCATCAAAAGGATTTGCTGCGTGATAACCTTTTTTATAAAACTCTTCATCACTTTCAATACGGTAATACGAAGATTCTGTTCTTGTATCATACTCAACTTTAGAGAAGATGTAAAATTCAAATTCGGGTCCCCATAAAGATTTATCAGCACCGGTTGTTTTCTTTAAAAGCTCTTCAGCTTTTTTAGCAAGATATCTTCCATCCTGGCTGAACGGACTTCGCTTTTCATCGGTAAGAACAATATGTGAATAAAAGCTTAATGTTGGCGCTTCACGGAAAGGATCAATCTTTGCGGTTGAAAGATCCGGTATTAAAATCATATCACTGTTTTCAACTTTTCTGAATCCGTAACTTGAGCCATCAAATCCTACTCCTTCTTTTATCAGTTTTTCAAGAACATCAGGATAAACAGGAAGAGTTATATGATGCAGTCTTCCGGATAAATCAATTGCTTTCAGATCAACAAATTCAATTTTATTTTTTTTGATTATTTGTTTACTCTTTTCAAGATAGTTAATAGCCATTTTAATCTCTTAGTTGTTTCTAAATATTTTATAAATTTAAAAAAAAAGCCCGAATGAAAATCAATCGGGCATAGTATGAATTAATCATTATAATTTAATGCAGCCAGTCCCGGAAAAAATGCTGTTGTATCAAGCTCTTCTTCAATTCTCAAAAGCTGATTATACTTTGCCACACGATCAGTTCTGGAAGCTGAACCGGTTTTTATTTGTCCTGCATTTGTTGCAACAGCAATATCAGCAATCGTTGTATCTTCGGTTTCACCTGAACGATGACTGATAACATTTGTATAGCCTGCAACCTTTGCCATTTCAATTGCATCCAGAGTTTCGGTTAATGTTCCGATCTGGTTTACTTTAATAAGAATTGAGTTTGCAACGCCGCGCTCGATTCCTTTAGCAAGTCTTTCTGTATTGGTTACAAATAAATCATCACCAACAAGCTGAATTTTATCACCAAGTTTTTCAGTTAATAATTTCCATCCATCCCAATCATCTTCTGCCAAGCCATCTTCAATAGACACTATAGGATATTGTTTAACCCAGTTTGTCCAGTAATCAATCATTTTTTCTATCGGTATTAATTGATCAGGAGCAGATTTAAATAAATGATATGCGTTCTTTTCTTTGATAAAAAATTCGCTTGCAGCAGGGTCTAAAGCTATCCCGATATCTGTTCCGGCTTTATAACCGGCTTTATTTATTGCTTCAAGAATAACTTCAATTGCTTCTTCGTTTGATTTCAGATTCGGTGCAAAACCTCCTTCATCACCAACCGCAGTATTATAACCTTTTTTTGATAATACAGATTTTAATGCATGAAAAGTTTCAGTGCCCATTCTTAATGCTTCTTTAAAATCTGGTGCACCGAAAGGCATAACCATAAATTCCTGAAAATCAACATTATTATCTGCATGTTTTCCGCCATTTAAAATATTCATCATCGGAACAGGAAGAGTGCGTGCATTAACTCCGCCGATGTATCTGTATAACGGTAAACCCAATGCTTCTGCCGAAGCTTTTGCACAAGCAAGTGAAACACCAAGCATTGCATTAGCTCCAAGGTTTCCTTTGTTTTCTGTTCCGTCTAATTCTATTAACATATCATCAATTGCAGCTTGCTCGGTTGCATCAAATTCTACTATATGATCTGCAATTTTTTCATTTACATTTTCAACAGCTTTCAACACACCTTTTCCGTCAAAACGGGATTTATCACCATCTCTTAATTCAACTGCTTCGTGCTCGCCGGTAGAAGCGCCGCTAGGAACAGCAGCTCTTCCAATAACTCCGCTGTCAAGAACAACCTCAACTTCCAGAGTCGGATTACCTCTTGAATCTAAAATTTCCCGTCCAAAAACATCAATTATTGTTGTCATTTTTTACTCCTGATTTTTCTAAATTATTTTAAAATTCTCTTTATTTAACCTGTCAAAATTAGCTAAATGTAAAATGGAATTGAAATAATGTTGTATTCTTATCTTCCATATTCCGGCTAAATATTTTTGAAAGTTAAAACTATTATCCGGCACTCATTTATTATATTCTTACTTTTATTTACTTTGCACCACCAAATTTGATATTGATCGCTTAATTACTATTTATATTTTGAAAATCTAATGATTGAATCATCATTTCATAACGATATCTTAAATCTTCTTTTCCAGTTTTTTTTGCTGCTGCTTTTTGCAAGGATACTCGGTGAATTATTTTTAAAAATCGGACAGCCAAGTGTTATTGGTGAAATACTTGCAGGAGTTATCTTAGGGCCCTCATTGCTTGGAGCAATTCCTGTGTTTTCAGATTTTATGATTGTTCAATCAATTGACGGCACAAACCTGCTTGAGGTTGTAAGTTTAATCGGAGCGATGCTGCTTTTATTGATAACAGGTCTGGAAACTGATCTAGCACTTATTAAGCATCATTCTAAAATGGCGTTTGGAACTGCTATGGGCGGGTTGATCTTACCATTGATTCTCGGCTTTGCATTTTGTTTTCTTATTCCTGATACGTTATTAGTTGATCCGACAAAAAGAATTGTCTTCTCTTTGTTTATTGCTACAGCAATTTCTGTTTCATCCATACCTGTAATTGCAAAAGTATTAATAGACTTAAACTTGATTAGAAGAGATATCGGACAAATTACAATTGCTGCGGGAATGATAGATGATACTGCTGCATGGGTAGTTTTATCAATAGTACTTGGATTAATAGAATTTGGTGTTATTACTGCTGAGAATGTTTTGTTCTCCATAGGTAAAGTTGTTCTGTTTATTTCAGTAAGTTTTATTGCAGGAAAATGGATTGCAGCAAAAACTATCAGCTTTGCACAGAACTCTGTTAAAAGTCAGTATAAATTTTTAACGATTTTGATTTTATTTAGTGTAGGACTCGGAGCAATTGCACAATCGTTAAGGTTAGAAGCTGTGCTCGGGGCTTTTGTTGCCGGAATTGTGTTTTCCCGGATACCAGCTATTCCTGAAGAATCAATTGACAGATTAGAAAGTATAACATTCGGAATTTTTGCACCAATATTTTTTGCTGCTGCAGGTTTAAAAGTAAATCTTACTCCTTTATTTGAACCTGAACTTTTAATAATTGGTTTAGGATTAATTGCCACTGCATCTGTAAGTAAAATTGCAGGAGTTTACCTTGGTGCCCGTTTATACGGAAAGTGTGATCACTGGACTGCTTTATCATTTAGTGCCGGATTAAATGCACGCGGTGCAATTCAAATAATTATTGCCACTATAGGATTGTCTGCAGGAGTTATTTCTCAGGAAATTTTTTCTCTTATTATAATTATGTCAGTTGTTACTTCTCTTATGGCGCCGTTTATGCTCAGATGGACATTAAGACATGTAAAAATTGAAGAAGCAGAAATTAAAAGACTGGAAAAGGAAGAACAGTTAAAAGACAATATTTTAAATAAGGTTCATCGCGTTCTTCTTCCGGTCAGAACAAGAGAAATAACTCAATCAAAACCAACAAAACTTATCGAGGCAAGATTATTAGAAAGACTAAGCAGAAAAACTGATTTAAGTGTTACGCTCTTTACCATTTCAAGTGAAGATAAAAAGGCTGCAAGTACACAATACCTTAATAAGCTCGGAGAATTTTTTACTCAAATGCCGGTTACTAAAAAAGTTGTCGTAAGTAACAATCCGCTTGAAAGTATTCTTGATGAAGTAAAAAAGGATTATGATATGCTGATAGTCGGTGCAACAGAAAGAAATAGAAATTCCGATATGTTGTTTAATCCCATTGTTGATAATCTTGTAAGGTTATCTCCCTGTATAAGTATTGTTGTTCAGAGAAGCGAAATTTCTGAAGACTGGAAGCCTTGCAATATTTTAGTGCCGACTAACGGAAGCAAAGCAGCAAAACATGCAGCAGAAGTTGCATTTGGAATTGCTTATCACGAAGAAGATCAGGTTCACATTTTAAATGTTGTTGAAAGCAAGCAAGGCTATTCAGCTTTGGATATTGAAGGAAGTCTTAGAGAAAGAAGAATGACTTTTGCCAATCAGGCAGTAGAAGAACTTAAAAAACTCGGTGAATCTTTTAATGTTAATTCCTTTACTGAAATAAAAATTGGTGAAGAACCTGACAAGGTTATTTTAAAAATGGCAAAAGAAAATAATTTTGATTTAATTATTCTTGGAACCGCAGTAAGACCCGGAACTGATAAACTTTATCTTGGACCTCGTGTTGAAAGAATCCTTAATAATGCTCCCTGCCCTGTTTTAGTGGTAAATTCACATTAAAATTTAACTGAACCTTTTATTGTTCCGAGTCATCAAATAGTTAAAAATTTTATTTGTTATGACAACCGAAGAAATATTTTCTAAAGCTTCAGACTCAAAATTCTTAATTATTGAAGATCAGGAATTGAGTTCTGTTTTAAAGAGTGCTGAAATTATAAGGGAAGAAGATACCTGCCTTTCAGATTATATCCGTTTATTAAAGTATAATGGCAATCTGTTTATTCAGGAGATTACTTTTAAGAAAGAAGTTCTGTTAAGAAAAATGGATTCGATGAAAGATGCTGATTTGTTCATTCAAGAGCGACTCGATTATTACGAACGCAAATGGGATGGCTGCGGCTGTAAAATTGATTATTATGAATAATTTATTTTGATAAGCCTCAAAATGTAAATTTTACCAAATGTATATTTTTTTACAGACAATTATTATATTAAGGCATATTCGGTACTAAAATATTTCAGTTTCACTTAATTCTATCAAGGAATAATTTTTGATAAAAATTTTTCCATAAGTTGATTTCAAAAACTAAATGAGAGGATATCATGAAAAGACTAATGTTGGCAATTGCTTTGGTAATGTTGTTAATTGCAGGTTGTTCAGATAATTCCACAGAGCCCGTTACACAGGGAAACAGCAACCTTAAAATTTACCTCACAGATTCCCCTGCTGCTCTTGATTCAGTAATTATTTTTGTAAAACGAGTTGAAGTTCACAAGGCAGGCAGTGATAGTACTTCCGGTTGGATTGTAATGAATAATACCACTCGCGCTTTCAATCTTTTAGATTTAAGAAATGGGGCAAAAGCTGTTTTGGGTGATTCCGTTTTACAGCCCGGTACATATACTCAAATTAGATTAATACTTGATAATGGCAGTTATGTAGTTGAAAATGGCATGCAGCATATGTTAACTGTTCCCAGTGGTTTTCAGACAGGCATTAAGTTAAATCATGAGTTTACACTTGAACCAAATACTTTATACGAACTAATGCTTGATTTTAATGTTGATAAATCAATTCATATGACGGGAAACGGAAAGTATATGATGAAACCGGTAATAAGAGTGATGCCTGTAATTACATCAGGTACAATCTCAGGTAAAGTACTTCCGTTGGATGCACAGGCGACTGTGTTTACCGTAGTTGATCAGGATACTGTTTCAACTTACCCGGATGCGGATGGATTCTTTAAATTGATGGCTCTGCCTCAGGGAGTTTATGATGTAACAATATTCCCAGATACCAGTGTTTATAAAGATTCTGTTTTAACAAGCATAACTGTATCAGCTAATCAGAATACTGATGTTGGAACAGTAGAACTTCAAACCAAATAATCATTAAAATATAAAATCATAAAAAAGCCCTTTTATTAAAAGGGCTTTTTCATTTTTAGAATGGATTTTTATTCGTTATGCAACATTATCAAGCTCATTTGTTTCAGTGTTGTGTTCAATACTGAACAAAAATTTAGCTTTAGGATTTTTTTCCTGAGCGCTTGTTATTGAATACTGGGACTCAGCTAAGAACACAAGCTTGTTATGTTTATCTAGAAATAGATTATGTGATCTTATTCTTTTTAATTCAGCAATATCATCTTCATTATCATACTCTATCCAGCAGGCTTTGTAATAATTAAGTGGACGGAAACGACACAATGCACCATATTCATTCAACAATCTGTATTCAAGCACATCAAACTGAAGATCACCGACAGTGCCGACAACCTTTCGACTTCCGTTGTTCTGAATAAAGACCTGTGCAAGTCCTTCATCTGTTAATTGCATAATTCCTTTATTAAGCTGTTTGGATTTAAATGGATCTTCAAGATGAAGTTCTTTAAATATTTCAGGTGAAAAAGTCGGAATTCCTTTATACATAAATTTTTCACCTTCAGTAATCGTATCACCAATCTTAAAGTTACCCACATCATAAAGACCAATTACATCGCCTGGAAATGCTTCATCAATTGTGGTTTTATCCTGTGCCATAAACGAAGCAGGATTTGGAAATTTTATATCACGGTTTAATCTGACGTGATGATAAAATTTATTTCTTTCAAACTTACCCGAACAAACTCTTAGGAATGCAATTCTGTTACGATGCTTGGGATCAAGGTTTGCGTGAATTTTAAAAACAAATCCGGAGAACTGATCATTTTCAGGGTTTATGATTCCTGAGGTTGTTTTTCTCGGTTGTGGTTTTGGTGCAATCTCAACAAATGTATCAAGCAGTTCTTTAATACCAAAATTATTAATTGCACTTCCAAAGAAAACCGGAGCTACATTTCCGTTTAAATAATCATCTACTTCAAAATGATCATAAGCACCCTGAATCAATTCAATATCATCTTTTAACTTTTTCGCATCATCGCCAAACCATTCTTTTAGTTTGGGATCATCAACTCCGTTAAATCTCTCTATCTCTTCTTCTACCCTTTGCTTGTTTGCTTTAAAAAATGAAAATGAATTTTCATAAATATTATAAACACCTCTGAAGCTTACTCCGATTCCCATTGGATAGGTTAAAGGACGAACTTTAATATCAAGCTTTGCTTCAATTTCATCGAGAAGTTCAATTGGGTTTCTGCCTTCGCGGTCCAGTTTATTTATAAAAACAATAACCGGAGTGTTTCGCATTCTGCAAACATTCATAAGTTTTTCTGTCTGCTCTTCAACACCTTTAACACAATCTATAACAAGAATTACACTATCCACAGCAGTTAAAGTGCGATAAGTATCTTCAGCAAAATCTTTGTGTCCGGGTGTATCAAGAAGATTAATATTATATCCGTCATAATTAAAACTTAAAACCGATGTTGAGATAGATATACCTCTTTGTTTTTCAATTTCCTGAAAATCACTTGCAGCGGTTTTTCTTATCTTGTTTGATTTAACAGCACCTGCAATCTGGATTGCACCGCTGAACAATAATAGTTTTTCTGTTAATGTTGTTTTACCTGCATCAGGGTGACTGATTATTGCAAACGTTTTTCTGTTATTTATTTCTTTAAGAATATTCATATAAATTTAATTGTTTTGTTAATTTGGATAAAAATATTGAATGACTTGTAATTACAAGTCGGTGGAAGTATAAAGAAAAGCTAATAATTTTTATTCTTATTCATTGCGGTGCAAATATAATAAAAACACTTTTTAAGTCTAACTGCTTTTTATCACCTTTTGTCCCAACACTCAGTCAAATATTTGTTAAAAACCCAAAAACGCAGTCAACAAGAGTTTTTATAATAAAAATTGTAGATAGTTATAGATAAACTTCTACACATCCCAATAGTTCATTTTTGCTTCGGGAGACTGAGGAAACTCTTTTTCAATATCTTTAAGCGTTTGACGAAGTAATGAGCTGTCTTTTGTTTTTATATAGCGTGCTAATTCTCTTTGCAATAATAGCTTCGGAAATGATGAGCTGCTTTTAAAATCATCAATATCCTGATCAATAATTTTAATTATATCATCATACCTTCCTCTGGGCATAATCGTTTCAGTTAAACCTAATCTTAAAATTATTCTTAATTCTTCAGGCGGAAGAAAACCATTAAAATGGTAATATGAATTTCCATTTGAGTTAATAAAATAAATTGACGGAGTCCAGTAAGCGCCAAAATTTCTTCTTACTTCCCTATCTTTAATAATATCCAATCTAAGCGGCACAAACCATTCATTGATTTCCTTTTCAACTTTAGGATCGGGGTAAGTTACCTGTTCTAATTTTTTACATCCTCCGCAGTTTTCCATTTCGAATTGCAGGAGAATTACTTTTTGTGATTTTGCTGCTTCTTCTTTTGCTTGTTCGTAGTTTGTTAACCAGTTCATTATTTCTCTCTGAATTATTTTTATTATTTATATCCAACCACTGTTATACTGTAAATACCAGCTTGCTTTTCCCTGTATTCTTTAATCTGTTCTTTATTTAAATATTTTGTTAAAACTTCATCGGGCAATTCAATGGTTTTTGTTTTCTTGATCTCAACATTTTTGAAACCTGATTTTTTAATTATATCAATATATTCATCTTGTTGAACAGCACCGGCAACACATCCGGCATACATTTCAGCAGATGTTTTAAGTTCAGGATGAAGCTCACCTTTAATTACAATATCCGAAACACAAAAATGTCCGCTTGATTTTAGAACACGATGAATTTCACTAAAAGCTTTTTGTTTATCAGGAACAAGATTGAGAACACAATTACTTACAACTACATCAGCAAAATTTTCTTCTACCGGCAAGTCCTCAATTTCACCAAGTTTAAACTCAATATTTTTATAACCTAGTTTATCAAGATTGATGTTAGCTTTAATTATCATCTCATTAGTAAAATCAATTCCTATAACCCTGCCTTCATCACCAACTAAAGCTCTTGCAACAAACACATCATTACCGGCACCTGAACCAAGATCAATTACAGTATTTCCCTTTTTTATATCTGCAAATTCAGTTGGCAGTCCGCATCCCAAACCAAGATCAGCTTCTGCAACATAACCATCAAGATTTTCATAATTATCTTTCATGATGGTATAATTAACAATTTTATCCTTTGAAGAACCACAGCAGCATTTTCGTGCAGATGAAACTGCAATTTCTGCATATTTTTCTTTAACAATTTCTTTAACATTTTTTTGTTCATTCATATTAGTTCCCTTTGTTTTAACAAACACATACTTTATTAAATAATTTATCAAATTCTTTTTTAGCTTTTTGAAGCATTTTATTATTTATACAATAACATACTTTCGGACCGTCAATATCGCCCTGAATCAATCCAACTCTTTTTAATTCTTTCAAATGCTGTGAAACAGTTGATTGTGAAAGCGGAAGAAGATCAACAATGTCTCCGCACATGCAAACATTCATATCTGTCAGTATTTTCAGTATTTTTATTCTGGCAGGATGCGATAGTGCTTTAGCAATATCTGCCAGCCAAACATCATCAGCTTTAAATTCTTCTGTTTTTGAGACTGCCATATAATTTCTCTTATCGTTCATCGTAAATATACGATAATATTATATTCGCTGTCAAATAAAAAAATAATACTGAATTTGGTTATACTTTTTAACCAGCCTAATTTTGAAAAGTAATTTTTATTAAAAAGGTTTTATGAACTGCTATATAGAGTTTGTTAAAGAGTTCCCTGTTATTTCTGCAATGATACAATTTGCAATTCTCGGAACACTTGGCGATATGGTTTCCTATTGGCTGATCAACAGAAAGATACAACTGCCTTATAAGATTAATGTAATTATTCTAAAAATGTTAGAGTGGTCTGTGCTTGCAGTTTTTATAAAATATGCTTTTACCGGATTTAACGGTTTTGTTGATACATTAATTGAGCATGGTTTTTTACCTCAATTATCCGGAATTGGAAAAGCTTTTGCAATTTCGACTTCAATGAATTTGCAATTCGGTCCTTTCCTGGTTTTGATGCACAGATTACTTGATAATTTAATTGCAAAGAAAAATAACTGGAAAAATATTGATAAAGGATTCTATTCTTTATTATGGTTCTGGATTCCTGCGCATACAATTACTTTTATTCTGCCGAAAGAATTTCAAATAGGATTAGCTGCTCTATGGTCGCTTGCACTTGGAATTATTTTAGGATTTTATAATAAAAAATAAAACTGCTGTGATATGATTTTTTCAAACCACAGCAAATAATAATTTATTTTAATTTAAAGCTGATTCAATGAATCAATAACATTTCTGCCAAGATTAATTGTAATCACTTTTCTTTTATTATCAAGCAGTGCCTGTCTGTCTCCCAACAACTGAGCTTTAATCAGTACACCAAATGTTATTGATGTTTCTTCTTTGCCCATATTTTCGGGAATCGGAAGATCATCTTCTATATCAGAAATAAGTTGTATAAAATATCCGTTGCCTGCATCTCCCTTATGAAGCTGACCTGTTGAATGAAGAAATCTCGGACCAAAACCAAGTGTTGTTGCAATTCTGTATTTCTTCTGAATTTTTGTTCTTAACTTTTGTAAAGATTCTGTTATCTCTTTAGTTGGATTAAGATACGCCTGAATTGCAGCATAATTTTTTCCGCTTTTACAATCAGATAAAAATGATGATAATACTTCATCAATCAATTTTGATTTAACATCTCCATATACTTTTATTCCTTTGTCTTCAAGTGTTGGAGACAGCCCGGGCAGTTTTCCCTTCTGCTGATATTCTTTCATCATCTGTCTTGCAACAACTTTTGCTTGTTCAACATTGGGCTGATCAAACGGATGGATTTGCAAAACCCAGCCGGCAACTGCTGTTGCAAATTCCCACAAGAAATATTGATTACCTAACTCAGGTTTATCTTTAATCTCAAGATCAATAATCGGGTAACCTGCATTTCTGATCTTATCAACTTTTTCATCATAGATTGAATCGCCTTTTAGTTTGATATAAACAAACAAACGATCATTTGAATAAAATTCAGGATCTTCAATTGATTCAAGATCAACTGGAAGAATTCCTTTTCCCATCTTACCAGTACTTTCTGCAATTAACTGCTCTAGCCAGGCACCTAAATATTTAAATTCCGGTGATATAATAAATGTAAGCTTATCAATTCCCTTTTTACCAAGTCCTCCGATTATCAAACCAATTTGCGCAGCAACATTTAATGATAAATCATTTCCGGTTTTTTTACAGTTGCTTATTTCTTCACCAGCAAGAGAAAAAATCTTTTCAATATCAATTCCAACTAATGCAGCCGGAACCATTCCAAATAAAGATAGTGCAGAAAATCTTCCGCCGATGTCGGGATCATTTAAAAATATTTTTCTGAATTTTAATTCTTCTGCAACCTTCTGCAATCCGCTTCCCGGATCAGTAATTGCCGCAAAATGTTTTCCAACTTCTTCTTTACCTAAAATGTGCAAAGCAAAATTGTAAAAGAACTTCATAAACGAAAAAGTTTCTACTGTTCCGCCTGATTTTGTAGAAACAACATATAATGTTTTATGCGGATCAAATTTTTTAGCGTATTCAATTACAACTTCAGGGTGAGTTGAATCTAACACAGCCAAATCTAAGAATCCTTCTTTTACTCCAAATGTTAATCTGAATACTTCGGGAGCTAATGATGAGCCTCCCATCCCCATTAATAAAACGCGGGTATATCCGGCAACCCTTACTTCATAAACGAATTCAAAAATTTCTTTAAGAGATTTTCCGGTAACATCAACACTATCAAGCCATCCAAGCCTGTTTGATATTTCTGCAGGATCATTACTCCAGACAGTGTAATCCTTCTTCCATATCCTGTCAATTACTTTTTCCTGATTCAATTTAACTTTTAATTCATCAATCGATTTTGAGTATTTGCCAATAGAATATTTGAACGACATTTTATATCCTTTCATACTAAATAATTTCTCTATTGGAAATATAATGATAGATTATCCTGAAATTATAGTTAGATGTTTTTATATTCATTTCTTAAATTGCTTCATCAATTAGTAAAGATTTATTTGAAAAAAGCATCTAACAAAACAACCGTCTCATACTTTATTTTTATCTGGATTGTTGCTGCATTTCTTTTAGAATCCAGTGACTTATGGATTTCTGTAAACTTATATAATCCAGGATTATTTTGGGCAAAGTTATTAGAGAAATATGGTGAGATTCCCGGACTTTTAGTAGTACTTGCAGGAATGCACATTTATATAGTAACCTTAAAAGCTTCATCTAATATTAAAACAATTTTGTTTACAGCATTCCTTCTAACCACAGCATCGCTGATAACAATCTATATTTTATTGGAGCTTTCTTTAGCGATTAGCGAAAATCCGGCGGTCTTTAATTCTAATAAAAATTATTTTTTCTTTTCTGCTGTACTCTTCAATATTTTAACTTCATTACTGTTTAAGAAGCGTTATAAGTTTTCAAAAAAGTCTGTTCTGTTTTCGCGATTATCTTTCAAAATGTTTTTGTACGGATTCCTGGTAACAATTCAGCCGTTAAAAATTTTCTGGGGAAGAATCCGGTTCAGAGATTTAGCTGCAAACTATTCAGATTTTACTGCGTGGTATATTCCAAACGGAATA
>JAVEUY010000422.1:0-2811 GCA_034005315.1 Ignavibacteriaceae bacterium
ATTACTCAAATTCTTATAATCACACAACTGAATTAATTAAAGAAAAACAACACCAAATTGAAGAATTACTGGCCGTAGTGTTTACTGCTGAACTAAAGGAACTGATTGAAGAGTTCAACAAACTTTCACACGAATTTAACAGCAAGAAATTTAATCAATTATCAAATAAGATTGAATTAAGTTATGAAGATCTTCAACAACAATTAGACAGGAATTTAGAGATGCTTAAGAAGATGAAGGTGGAACAGGAAATTCAAAATATAATAGATAAATTGCAAATTATAGGAAATGAAGAAGATATCTATCATAAGGAACTTATAGAAAATAAGGACTTTGATGATATTTTAAATAAAACAAATGTACACGATCAATTAATTGAAAATTTACAACAAGAGCTTAAAGAGGCGCTTAAAATTAATAATGAGCTTAGTAAACCTGTTATTTTCGATGAGTTTAATAATGAATTTGGTGATATTAATAAATCAATAGATAGAAGTAAAGAGCTGCTAAATAAAAAAGAACTAAAAAAATCTGGTAGTAATATTAAGGAAACCTCTGAACTTATTAAAAATACTGTTTTTGCCATGCAGCAAATGCTTAATTACAACCGGATTGAAGAACATACTGAAAACATTCAAAATTTAAGGCAGATTTTAGGTAATTTGATCTATTTATCATTCTCCCAGGAAGATGTTATAAATGATATGGAAGAAATTAGTTCAAATGATCCTTCATTAATTACAATTAATTTGCAACAAAAGAGAATTTCTGATCAAAATAAGATTGTTAAAGATTCATTATATGCTCTTGCAAAACGCACGCCACAAATTAACAGTCTGGTTAACAATGAGTTATTAAATATTGAATTTAATCTTGATAATGCAGGTACATTACTTAGCGATGGAAATTTTAATGGTGCTGCAATCAACCAGAGACATGTTATGACTTCTTTTAATAATCTTTCACTCATGTTAAATGAAGCACTGGAAAATTTAGAAAAGCAACTGGCTAATGCTCAACCAGGCGATATGCAATGTGAAAATCCCAATGGAGGAGAAGGAGGTATGAATATGTTAAAAAATGCTTCAGAAAACATTAAAAAGCAATTGCAAAAAATGATAGAGCAATTAAAAAATGGTGATAATCCTTTAAATGATGAACAATTTGGCAGGTTATTAATGGAGCATGAAATGATGCAACAAATGTTGCGAGAAATAATGAATAGTAGTGGTGGAAATACAAGAAAAGCGCTTCAACAGGTTGATAATATGTTGGAACAGAACAGAAAGCAGTTGTTGGATAAGAATATAAATTCACAGATGATTGCAAGACAAAATTTGATTACTTCTCAACTTCTTGAAGCTGAAAGAGCCCAGCTTGAACAGAATTATGAAGATGAAAGAGAAAGAAATCTGGCTGATGATTTTCACAGTAATCCTGCAGAATTTTTTGAATATTATAAGGAATATAAAGGAACGTTAGAGATTATAGAAAAAGGATCTCATAAGTTAACGAATTTTTATAATAGAAAATACAAACAATATTTAAACAATGTTGAAAAATAGGTGAGTAATATTAATTTTGAAATACTAATAATCAAATCTGCAGAGTCTGAATTGACAAAGGTGGATAATTTTTTAAAAAATATTTTTACAAAATATTCATTATCACCTAATTATTTCAATAAAGTATTATTATGTGTTTCTGAAGCTATTATTAATTCTATACAACATGGAAATAAGAGAGATTTTGATAAAAATGTAGTTATAAAAGTAAACGCAGAAACTGAATGTATCAATATTCAAATTAAGGATCAGGGTGATGGATTTGATCTTAAAAGAATTAGTGATCCTACAAAAATTGAAAATATTAAAAAAGAATCGGGTAGGGGACTTCTTATTATGAGAGCTCTCTGTGATTCTGTTGAATATCAAGACGGTGGTAATTGTATTTGTTTAAAGTTTCAACTTAAATGAATTATATTAATTTTTTCTTTGACGAAATAAAAGTCTTTAAGATACCGGAAGACAATATAAAAAATATTATTTCCAGAATAATAGAAGATTCTCATAATATTGTAGGAGAGATTAGCGTGATTTTTTGTACGGATAATTACTTACTGGAGCTAAATAAGAAATATCTTAAACATGATTATTTTACAGATATTATAACTTTCAACTATTCTGACGGTAAGATTATATCAGGTGATCTTTTTATCAGTATTGACAGAGTTAAAGAGAACTCCGTTAAATTTAATGTTAACTTTATTGATGAATTAGCAAGAGTTGTATACCATGGTATTTTACATTTAAATGGATATGATGATAGCAATCCTGAAGAGAAACAATTAATGAGATTAAAAGAAGATTATTATTTACAAAACAACTCATTTGATGGTTCTAAAAACGTATGAATTAGTTTTATTGTGATAATTTTTTATTTTGGCAACGTAATAATCAGGATTTTCCAAAAGTAAAGAATTTGTATAATCAATTATTAAAGAAACTCAAGCTACCAAACAGTAAGCTTTTCATTTAAGAGAAAAACAGCATCATACTTACAAATATTTTATTCCATAAATTATAATTCAATTTTGTTTCTTTGTAGTTTAGTTGAGAGGGCAGGATAATATTGATAAAAAAGCATGAAATTAAAATATGATATTATAGTTGTAGGGGGTGGACATGCCGGATGTGAAGCTGCTGCGGCTGCGGCAACTCTTGGGTCCAATACTTTGTTGATTACAATGGATATGTCTAAATATGCTCAAATGTCTTGTAATCCAGCTCTGGGAGGTATAGCAATGGGACA
>JAVEUY010000036.1:0-12841 GCA_034005315.1 Ignavibacteriaceae bacterium
AAACAGAACATTTATCAATTGATAAATCATAACCTAATTCTGACAGGAAGAATAGTAAAAATCTTCCGAATAAATAGGCAGGATTTTCTTTTTTATCATTAATAAGATTTAGGATTTTTATTAATCCTTTGAATAATTTCTGATTAACCTCGTGCTCAACTGTTAAGTTTTTTACAAGTTCTACAATTGCAAAACCATATTTTAATGCATTAAGATCTTCTTTAAGATTTACAAAATGTGAAATGAGATTAGCATCTGAAAGTATTTGCACATCACGCGTATTTTTTTTGTAGATGATAATCTGAAGATGATTAAGCGGATCAAAAATTTTCCCAACTTTTGATTTTGGACTTCTTCCACCTTTAACAATAACGGATATTTTACCATCTGTTTCAGTATAAAGTGCAACTATGCTGCTTGTATCTCCATAGTTCAATTTGGAAAGTACAACAGCGTCTGTTTTAATTATCTCACTCATCGTATAAAATTATAAGGGAAAGAATATAAATCTTCTTCAGTAATAATACCTTTAATAAGATGTGCCGGAGTAACATCAAATGCCGGAGAAAAAACTGTTACATCCGGGTTTACAATTTGTTTACCATTTATTGTAAGTATTTCTGATTCGTTTCTGTATTCAATTTCTATTTCATTTCCGGCTGCAATTTTTCTATCAATTGTAGTTGAAGGAGCTGCAATATAAAGCGGGATGTTATGATAATTACAAGCCACAGCCAGATTATATGTGCCAACTTTATTTGCACTATCACCATTAAGTGCAATTCTATCAGCACCAGTTATCACTAAATCAATTTTGCCAAGCTGCATTAAAACAGCAGCCATAGAATCAGTTTGAACAGTAAATGGAATTCCGTTTTTCTTTAGTTCGTAAGCAGTTAAACGTAAACCCTGCAGCAGCGGTCTTGTTTCATCAACATAAACGTGATTAACATAACCATCATCAAATGCTTTTTTTATTACAGCAAATGCAGTCCCAAATCCGGCACTTGCAAGTGCACCTGTATTACAATGGGTTAAAACGTTTGACTTTTTAGTAAAGATGTTTGCTCCAATCTCAGCTATCTTATTTGAGCAATGTTCTTCGTAATCAAAAATAGTTTTTGCTTCACTAAGAAGTAACTGATATACTCCTGAATAATCAGCAGTGCCATTAAAAACTTTTTTCATTCTATTCAAAGCATAAAAAAGATTAACTGCTGTTGGTCTTGTTGAAGCTAGCCTGTTATAAACTTTTTCAAAACGGATATTATGATCTGAAGAAATATTTTTAAACGAAAGTGCTAATGCAAATGCAGCAGCAATCCCGATTAAAGGAGCGCCTCGTAATTCTAATCTTTCAATCGCTTCTGCAATTTTCTCATAATCATCAGTTTGGATATAAACTTCCTGCAGCGGCAGTTTTGTCTGATCCAAATATGTAATACTATCTTCTGAAAATTTTATTGAATAATAATTACTCATAACTATAAAATCATTTTATTTTTTATTGAATAAAATATTCTGCTTAAGGATAATAAGACACTATTATTAAAACTAAAGAACCCCTTCTCAAAAAGAAGGGGCTGATAAAAAAAACTATTCTGAATAATTTAAGTTACTATTCCTGTTCATCAAATCTGGAAAGAGTCATAAATTCCCTAAAGCGGTCTTGTATCCGCAGATTAGATAATTCTTCAAGACCTTTTGTACTGAATTTTTCTACACAGAACGAAGCCATAGTGCTTCCGTATATAACAGCACGTTTTAAACTATCGGGAGAAAGATCGCGTGTTTTAAAAAGATAACCAATAAATCCACCTGCAAATGAATCTCCTGCCCCTGTCGGATCAAAGATGGTTTCCATCGGATAAGCCGGTGCAGAGAACACAATATCATCAACAAATAATAATGCGCCGTGCTCACCTTTTTTAATAATTAATATTTTCGGACCAAGTTCTCTAATCATTCTTGCTGCACGAATTAAATTTGGTTCGTGAGCAAGCAATCTGGCTTCGCTGTCATTTATTATCAGAACATCAACTCTTTTAAGAAGTTTCAGCAAATCATCTTTTTTTCCTTCAATCCAAAAATTCATTGTATCGCAAACGACAAATTGCGGATCCTCCATCTGATCTAAAACTCTTGATTGTAGTACCGGATCAATGTTGCCAAGACATACATATTTGGATTTTTTAAATTTTTCAGGAATAACCGGATCAAATTTTTCAAAGACATTCAGTTCGGTCAAAAGAGTATCACGCATATTTAAATCATAATGATATTTTCCGGTCCATCTGAAAGTTTTACCGCCTTCTACAATTTGTAATCCTTCGGTATCTACATCGTGGTCTTCAATAATTTTTATGTACTCTTTAGGAAAATCACTTCCCACAACCCCAACAAACTCAATCGGACCTCCGAAATAACTCGAAGCAAGAGAAATATAAGAAGCTGACCCGCCTAAAGCTTCTTCAATTTTATCAAATGGTGTTATTACAGTATCCAATCCAAGTGAACCAACAACTAATAATCCCAAAACAATCTCCTAACTATTAATTTTTTTAATAAATAACATAAGCAAAATAGAAAATACTTAATGAATGCACAATCTAAAGCTTAATCTCAATAAAGTTTAAAAAAGAATTTCTGTTAAGTATATAATCAACAATTACATCAACAGATTTTCTTTGTCCTTCCCAGGCAAGCAATTCTTTAGCTTCTTCCGGGCTAACCCATTTAAACTCTGTATGTTCATCACTTATTTTAACAATACTTTCATAATCAACTTTTGCAGCAAAAACCGGGAGCAAACAGATATAATCATTGTCCGGTGAATAAAAATAATTAACAGTTGGAGCAACCCATAATTTTTCAGGTGTTAATCCTGTTTCTTCTTTTATTTCTCTTATTGCAGATTGATATGCAGTTTCATTGTCTTTAATCTTACCGGAAACCATCTGCCATAGATTTGGATAGTACTGCTCAGGTGATCTTTTCAGTGAGAGGAACTCAAGTTTACCTTTTTTTTCTCTGAATACATGTGCTTCAATTAAGTTAGAAATAATATTCATTCATCATCCATTTTGAAATAACTTTTAAGTTTTAATCTGCTCAACTAATAATAAACAGCAAGATAAAAATAATAAACCCAAATTTGTCAATAGTAAATTTTTCTAATGACTGCCATTAGAAAAAATACTGCTTAACTTGTTATGAATAAATAAGTTATGATTTTATAAATATACTGTTTTTGTAACTTCAGTTAATCTAAAAAACTTACATTCGAAACAAGAGATTCTTCTTTATTGCCTATTGATTTATATACACTTATGAAATTTGTTTCATTCCTTAATGACAAATCCGGGATAAATTAAAAATAAGCTCTTACTTCTGCTCGTGCTGTGTGTATAACACGGCTGCCTGTACCCTGCACTCTTCCATCATAACTAATTGTTGTTTGCAAAAATGATGAGAGGCGGTAATCAAAATTAAGTCTCCAGTAATAATTTTTTCCAATCTGATTTCCGTTTGTTAGTTCATACGGAATAAAATTTTCTGTTGTATTGGATAATAATTCATTTCTTTCAATTTCAATTCTTAACCTGCCGGTACCGAGAAAAGAAAGATTAAATCTTAATAACTGTGAATTCAAATCAATTACTGTTGGTACAGCAGGATGAGTATCTTCGCTTCTTCCGGCTTTTATTCTAAAACCAACTTCTATATTTTTATCAGGGCGATATGAAAATTCCGAGATTATATTATTGCTGTTAATCTCTCTTATTCTGTTTGAATTAATTGGTGCGCTAACGTTATCAATCTGGTTAACAAAATCAGTTTGGTTGGAAATTTCTTTAACCATTCTGAATTTTATTCTAAGGCTTTGTTCACGATTATAATATCTTTCAAAACCAGAACTGAATTCATTTAATGCCTTTCTTTGAGTAAATCTTAATCTGAAAGATAACTCCTGATCATTTTCAAAAATAAAAATATCCTGCTGTATATAATTTGATCCCCGGATTGTAGTGTTTTCATTCTGGAATGTTGATAGTTTTAATAAATAAATGTTGGCATAATTTAAATCCCTGCTGTTCTCCTCAACTTTCCAGAAAGTTTCTGACGATAAAGGACTTATTACTTTTCCGATAAAAGATTTATTATCAACCAATTCCGAAAAGTTAATTTTCCATCTTGTACTGGTTTTCAGATCAATAACAGGAAACAATTCATCTGTTGGTAAAGTTACCTGAATAAAATCACCGTCAAACAATGTTGGCTCAAATTCGTTTTCATCAGCAATTCCGTTGTTGTTAAGATCTCCAAGATAAGTAAAGTTACCAGTACCCTGCTCCACTCTTACAAATACTTTTTGCAAACGTGCAGATTTTTGTGTTGATACTTCATAATATAAATCGCCGTTTAGAAGCCGCTGCCAAAAGTTAAATTTAGTTCTGGAGCGGATAAGTATTGTTTCGTTATCCAGAAAACCGGTTTCTTTAAGTTGTTCCTGATATTTTTTATTTCTGAAAGTAAGAACAAGATTAGAATTTACTTCGCGTATTCCGCTGTAATTCATTTCCAGAGAGTAAGTTTTTGATCTGGATTCTTTTGTCATTATTCCATTAAAAGGTAAATGATCATCACGAAGCGAAAACTTAGTTAAAGCTTTGAAGCCTGATACTTCAACTAATTCGATGTATGGCGAATACTCAAAATATTTCAAGCTTCCGTTTAGTAAGGAATCTTTTCCAGTCTGCTTATCTTGTTTATCTTCAGCCATAAATTCAAATCCGGGTTTGAGAAGCCAGAATGAATAATATACATTGCCTTTATGTCTTAACCAGTTACTTTTAAGTAATGAAGTTTTTGAATTAATAATATCAAGATTGTATTCAGCATTAAATGATTTATCATCAGAAAACCTGATAGTGTTATTAAAGCGATCGGAAGAAAAATTATCACCTTTCCTTAAAAATCCTGCAGATGAATTTAATGTTAGTTCATTAAGCGGCTGTAGTAACAATCCGATTTCTCTCAGCGATTCATCTTGTGGCTGTGTTTGGGATGAAGTATTATAATTTCTGCTAAACTCAACTTCATCAAATCTATCTAATGATGTAAACTTACTTTGGACAAACCTGTCTTTGTATGATAAACCTGCTTTGCCCAGATTTAAATCACCTATCCTTATTTGTGAAGGTGAAATTTTTAATAATATATTTCTTGCATAACCATAATTATCACCATCATCTAGTGTAGATAATCTGTTCTTATCCCAAAGACTTCCTGAATACTCAAGACTTAATGCAATATTTTCAAAAGGAAATATATCTACTGCAATATTTCCTAGCTGCTTAAGCTGAGGAAGCGGCAGATAAATAATTGGTAAATAGCTACCTTTACCAATTCCTGCAAAGCTATAATATCCCAGGCTTTGTCTTGAATAATCACCGTTGCCGTCACCAACATAACTAAAACTTACATTGTATAATGATAATGAGTCGCCCGGATTATAAACATAATATGAAAACTGATTTCCGTTTATTAATGTATCAATCTTTGTATATATGCCTATTATTTGCCCAAGTGAATCAGGTTCTGCAAGTTTAACTCCGGATTTAACTGCTTTATTACGATCATCACCGGCAAGTGATAAAATATTTTTGTCTTCTTCGCTTAATGTAATATCAATCGGAGAATCCTGATCATCGCCTTCGCGTAAATACTGAACTTTAAGGCTGACCTTTTCATCAAACAGTTTTACTGAAGTTGCTGCACCAAAAAAACTTCTGGCAAACTGTCTGTCGGTGTATTCAAAATCCACACTTATTCTGCTGGCAGATGTAATTAATCTGTTTGGAGTAAAAGTAATAGTTGCATTTGAGTATTCGATAGTATAATCATTATTATCACCTCGTCTCATTTCAACGCCATCAAGAAAAACTTTTTCAGTACCAGCAATAATTATTATATCTCTTTCATTATTAAGTCCGCTTAATCTATATGGTCCCTGAACGCCGTCTGATCCGTTAAAATTATTAGAATTAAACTTTCCTCTTGAGTTAGCAATTGAAACATAACCTGAAACACCGCCATAATTAAAATCTCCCATCAAACCCTGAAGTTTTCTATCGATAACTCCAAATTCACTAATTCTTTGTTTAAGTTGATAATCACCAAAAGTTCCGGAAAGGTTTTTATGTTTCATCTGGATAAAAACTTTATCAAGTTCTTCTAATCTTTCAGTGTTTCCCTCAGGCTGAATCGGTGTATTTTCATCAGTAAGAGCAGCAACGATTTCAATATCATCAGATATTTTTCCTGAAAGCTGTAAACGTAATCCGCTGGTAAGTGAAAAATCTTTTGTCGTACCTACAGTAAATCCTCTTACGATTGTTCCGCTTTTCTGCATATCAGAACCAAATATTGTTTCAGGTGAAAATCCGTCTGAAGTTGATGAAAGAACTTTAACAGTATCACCTGTTTTTTCATCATATTTCAAAACCAGACTTTTTTTATAATATTCTTTTTTAAGTGATAGTTTAATTGATCTGTATTTTACAATAAGCGTATCAAAAATAGAGTACGGCAATGAAGGTGAAAGTCTGAAATATCCCTGTGAATAAAAAAAACTAAAATCATCTGAAGTTAACTGTTTGTCTTTTAAGTAAATAAGTTCTGAACCAGGAATAATATTAACCTGCGAAATCGGATAATGATTATTAAAGTTTATTGTTATTGTATCAGATACAACAATAGATGAGTAATCCGTTTGTGCAAAGGAATATTCCGAGCACAAACTAATAAGCAATAAAATAAGATATAAGTATTTTACAGATTTCAAAAAGAAGTAGATTTTTTTTTGAAAACTAATTTAAGCTATTGCTTTAATCAATGCTAAATTATTAACTACTTTTAATATCACAAATACTTTAAGAAAACATTAAATAAATGAAGGGATTTAAGAAAAATATCCGTTGTATTAAATTACTTTTCATCATATTAAAAACTAACAGAAAATTTAATAATCTGATACAATTAAATATTTATTATTATGAGGCTTATGTTTATTTCGCCTTTATTTAATTGTGATATGACAACAATCAATTCGTTGAAATGTATAGAAAATCAACAAGAATTCTTTAGAAAAAATGAAAGGTATTGCTTAATTTTGCAATAAAGTAAAATCTAATTAGATTAGAATAAATTTTTAAGATAGATATTCATAAAATTAAAATTTAATTATGCAGAGTTCAAAAATAGAATTTTTCAGCAAGTATAGTGAATTAATTCAGGCAGCTTTACGTTCTACTGCTGATTTCCCCGGTAAGCTTTGTGATTTTTTAGTACGGGAATTTGAAGTTGAAGCAACAGCATTATTCAAAATTAATAGTAATAATAGTCTGGAAGTAATCGGTAAATCTCTCACTTCAAAAAAAACACTAACTAATGAAGTTCAGATAACTTGTCCTAATTGTACAAATCTTACTGCAAAGCAGCAGTTCCAGCATTTTACAGTACAATCCAACTGCTCTTTTAATATAACAGATCATGTAATGAATGAAGGCTGTTTACTTTTTAATCTTGGTGATGGTCAGGTTGCAATGTTAAAAATTGCAAAAAAATCTTCTTTTACTCAAAGTGAGGCTGATAATATTGAGTTGATTAGTGAAGGATTAAAAAATCTTGTTAAGCTTTGGATTGGCAGTAAAGGAAATTTAAATAATTCATTAAGCATAATTATTTCAAGTATAGCGCAGGAATTAAGAACCCCGACCAACAGCATAATGGGTTTTGCATCTTTACTTAATGAAGAGAACCTTTCTCCGTCTCAGACAGAATATGTTGGTACATTGAAGGATAACGCTTTTGAGCTGCTTAGTGTGATTAACGATTTGATAGATATGAGTAAACTTGAAAGCGGAATAACCAAAATCAATTTTACTAACGTAAACTTTAAAGATTACTTAAACGAAGTCATATCACTCTTTACTTCGAAGATTGATAAATCCAGAATTGAATTCTTATCTGAGATAGATAATAATATTCCTGATAACATTAAGATTGATTCACAAAAACTCAGATACATTCTTCTGAACATTATTACAAATTCAGTTAGATTGACAGAACATGGTAAAATTTCAATTATTGTTTCAGCTCCGACAAACAAAAAACTTGTCTTCAGAATAACTGATACAAGTCAGGGTTTAAATGCTAAAAAAACTGCTGAATTCTTTCAGCCTTTTACACTTAATGAATTACAGCTGTCAAAGTTTGGTAATTTAACCGGTCTTGGACTTACACTTACAAAAAAATATATAGAATTTTTAAATGGCGATATCGGTATTTCCACCGGCATCGGAAAAGGAATTACTTATACTATTTCAGTTTCTGCCGAAATCGGCAGCACAATTGAAAGTCAGCTTTCAGCATTGCCAAAACCTGTCGGAACAAAAAATAAAGTACTCGTTGTTGAAGATGATTATGCAACATCAAAACTATTAAGTAATTATCTTACTAAATGGGGTTATGAGCCTACAATTGTTAATTCTGCACAGCAATCAATGAAGATTGTTGATACTCAACAATTTTTAGCTGTCATTATGGATATAATTCTTCCGGATGCAAATGGATTTGAACTTTTAAAACAGTTCAGAGAAAATCCGAATACCAAGCATATACCGATAATTGTTTGCTCTGTTGAAGCAGAACAGCAAAAAGCTTTTATGATGGGTGCAGTTGAATATTTTGTCAAACCTATCAACTATAAATATCTTGTTGAAGTTTTAACAAGTTACAGATTAAAGAAGGATTCTAATATACTGGTTGTCGATGATGATATTCCTACTTTAAATCTGGTTAAAGAAGCTGTAGAGCAGGCAGGTTTTAATGCAATTGCAGAACATCAGTCTTCCAAAGTTATTGGTATGATTGAAAATCTTAATCTTGATCTTGCAATTATTGATCTTGATATGCCCGTTGTTAATGGTTTTGATCTTATAAAAATGATAAAATCAAATAAGAGTTTTTCAAAACTTCCTATCATTATTTATACAGGTAAAGAAACCTATCAGGATGATCTGAAGAAAATAGACGGATTATTTACTGACCTGCTTCATAAAAGCAGTTCCAATATTGAAGATCTTGCAGAAACAGTTAATGCTTTAATAAACAGATACGATGAACCTGCAACTCCTGAAGAAGTTAAAAAAGCAAAAGATACTGTAAAAATTCTTTTAGTAGAAGATTATAAACACTCGCAAATTATTGTTACCAGATTGCTTAAGAAAAATAACTTCGATTCAATTGTTGTTGTTGAAAATGGATTGCAGGCATTTGAGCAGGTTCAGGAACAAAAATACGATCTGATTCTGATGGATATGCAAATGCCGGTAATGAATGGCTTTGAATCAACACAGAAGATAAGAGAATTGGACGATTATAAAGATACTCCCATAATTGCTTTAACAGCTTTTGCTATGAAAGGCGATCGTGAAAAATGTCTCGAAGCCGGAGCCACTGATTATATTCCAAAACCTATTGACAGCCAGGAATTTATCGAAAAGGTTAAATACTATACAGAAAACAAAGTGCCCAAAAAATAGTACTCAGTCTGTTTACTATAATTATTGTGATGTACTAAAAATTAATTTCTCTTCTGTTTTTTACACAGGAATATTTAAATGATTAATGAAACTCCACGGGTTAGATTTGCACCAAGTCCAACCGGATATTTACATGTCGGCGGATTGAGAACTGCTTTATACAATTATTTATTTGCAAAAAAGAATAATGGAAAATTCGTTTTAAGGATAGAAGATACTGACAGGAATCGTTTTGTTGAAGGTGCTGTACAGAATCTTATTGAAGCTTTAAATTGGGCAGAATTACATTATGATGAAGGACCGGAAACCGGAGGAAGTTATGGTCCATATATGCAGTCTCAAAGATTAGATATCTATAATAAATATGCTGATGAATTAATTTCAAAAGGAAAAGCTTATTACTGTTTCTGCACAACTGAAAGATTACAAGCACTAAGAGAAGAACAGGAAAAACAAAAACTGCCGCAATCAAAATATGATAAACATTGCCTTCATCTGTCAAAAGAAGAAATCGAAAAAAGTCTTTCATCAGGAATCCCAAAAGTTGTTAGATTAAATGTTGAGCCGGATCAGGTAATTAAATTTGATGATATTATTCGTGAACACGTAGAATTTGAAAGCAATAATGTTGATGATCAGGTTTTAATTAAAAGCGATGGTTATCCTACCTATCATCTTGCAAATGTTGTAGATGATCATTTAATGAAAATTACTCATGTAATCCGGGGAGAAGAATGGTTGTCTTCAACTCCAAAGCATGTTTTACTTTATGATGCCTTTGGCTGGGAAAGACCGGTTTTTGCTCACTTACCGTTATTATTAAATCCGGACCGTTCCAAACTTTCTAAAAGACAAGGTGATGTTGCAGTTGAAGATTATCGTGATAAGGGTTTTTTAAAGGAAGCTCTTATCAACTTTGTTGCTTTGCTTGGATGGAATGCCGGCGATGACAAAGAATTTTATTATATGAATGAACTAATCGAAAATTTTTCTTTAGACAGAGTTAACAAAGCAGGTGCGGTATTCGATCTTCAGAAGTTAAACTGGTTAAATGCTGAACATCTACGGAATAAATCTAATAATGATTTACTTGCAATGCTTAAAGATGAACTTTATAAATCAAAATTTAAAGAGCATAGTTTTTCTGATAACTACTTGACTCTTATTATTGAAGCGATGAAAGAAAGAGTATCCTTTGTGAAAGAATTTATTTATAACTGTATTTATTTTTATGAAGCTCCGACTGAGTACGAACAAAAATCTATTGATAAAAACTGGAAACCGGATACAACTGATCATCTGAAAAAACTTAAAGCTGAATTTGCAAATTTGACTAATCCGACAAAAGAAGATTTTGAGCATGCTTTAGGTAAAGTTTCAGAAGAACTAAATATTGGTAAAGGCAAACTTATTCATCCTTTGCGATTAGCAGTCTCAGGACAAAGCACCGGACCAGGAATGTTTGATTTATTATACATACTCGGGAAAGATGAAGTAATTAAAAGAATTGAGACAGCACTGGATAAAATTTCTAACAGAGCTTTTATGATAGAATTTTTAATGTTTCGACAGTTAGATATGAAATTGCAATTCCAATAGAAAAACTTAATAACGTTCCGATTAAAACATATTCTACAACCATTTTATCTTCGTTGTTCTTTATTTCACCATAACGCAGAATTGATTTTGCAGTAATTAAAAAACCGACTATTGTTGGCAATTCAGCCAAAAATAAAATCAGAATAATAATCCGTTCCAGGTAACCAATAATTCTGCCTGTCTTTATCCCCTGCTGATTATCATTTTCGACTTTGAATATTTTCATTTGAAATGGTCTGATTATATAAGTGATTATTATACTGCTGAACTTCGTAATCATAATTGATGAAATTATAATTGTTAACAGTTTTAAATAATCATTCCCAAATAAGTCATTCCAGTAAAGGCTTAGATGTGTATTTTCAATTTTATTCATCATATAAAATGATAATAACACTATCACCAGATAATGGGCTAATTGATCAAGAGTAAATAAAACTAAAGTATCATTTCTTGAAGACTTCTTTATTAAGTCAATAATCAGATGAGAAATTAAAATAACAAGCGGAATTTCGTAACTGTTCCAAATCCCGACAAGCAAATAACTGAGAATAGTAACTACAAATATATGTTTTGCAAATACTAAGTATTTCTTCTTATTCTGAACATCCTTATCTGTCTGGAAAATAAAATCACCGAGAAAATGTGCTGCTAATAAAGGAAGTAATATTTGTGTCAAAGATATATTCATTATTTATATGTTCAGTAAATCAATCTGATAATTAAGTTCACGCATTTTAACAATTATTTTATCTGATAATCAGGAAATATCTTATACAACCTTTTAAGGTTGTAAACTATAAATACAACCTTTTAAGGTTGTAAACTATAAATACAACCTTTTAAGGTTGTAAACTACAAATACAACCTTTTAAGGTTGTAAAGTATAAATACAATATTTTTCAGTTGTATTAAGCAATTGTCAGGATTTTCTTTTTTTATTTTTTAAGAGAACATCTTTAAAGTAATTGATATTTTCCGAAACTATATTCCAGCCTGTTGATTCCAGATGTTTAGAAACTGCCTGCTGACTTATTTTAAGTTTTGAAGCAATTTTATTTTGCTCATAATTCTGCAAAGCAAGTAAAATAATTTTACTCTGATTACTTGTCCATCTTGTGGAAATGAAATCTGCATTAAGAATAATCAAGTCAATAAAATCAGAATCTGAAATAATATCAGAAGCAAACTTAATCCTTCGCTTTCCCCTTTTATCCAAAGCTTTGCCTGAAATTTTATATGCATCTCCAACTCCGAATGAGGATTCAATATAATCTACAGTTCCAACCGAGATTGCCATTCTTGCATCAATTTTATTATCCGTCATATTAGCTTTTAAATATGCACGATAAAACAAAGCAATACTTAAAGCCTCTTCAGGTTTTTGAATTAATAACTGGAAGCTGTCTCCGCGGAATAACTCAGGTTCATATTTAAGTGCTGCAGGAAACACCTTCTGAACTTCTTTGGAACAACGGCGAATTACCTTAACGAGCTTTTTATGCAATTCAATTGTGAGTTTTGAAGATTTAACAATATCTCCGGTAATTACAGAATATAATTTTTGATTTTTATTTGATGACATATTCATAATGACATTTAAATTTATTTCTTATTAATTGATTTAGCCCAGG
>JAVEUY010000037.1:0-12801 GCA_034005315.1 Ignavibacteriaceae bacterium
TATGATCTGTACTTAGCTCATTTATAAGGGGAAATAGCTCCGTCAGCAATAGTTAAATTAGGATTTGGAATTAAAAGATTCATATCAATGCCGATAACTTTACTGAATCCCTGGCAAACGGGGCAGGCACCGAAAGGATTATTAAAAGAAAAAAATCTCGGTTCAGGTTCTTCATATCTTACACCGCAGCATTCATAAAACTTATTGAACTCTTTTTGTTCACCGGTATCACCATTGATTAATATAATTCTGTCTTTGCCTTCTTTGAAAGTAACTTCTATCGAATCAGAAAGTTTTTCTCTTACTTCACCTTTTGTGATTTTAAAACGATCGACAATAACTCTTATATCTTTTTTACTTTTCGGCAGCTTTACCTGGTCTTCATTAAGATCAAACATTGAGTTGTTAAAATAAATTCTGAAGAAACCGCGTTTCTTTAATAATTCAACTTCGTCTTTTACAGAACTTCCTTCAAGACCGTCAAGTGGAAATGCAAGATAGAATCTTGTACCATCCTGCTGCTCTTCAAGCCAGTATGCAACGGTTCCTGTAGTAGCTTTCTTTACTTCTTTTCCGCAATGGAAGCAGATTGTTTTTCCGATTCTTGCAAATAGTAATCTAAGATAATCGTAAACTTCGGTTGTTGTTCCGACAGTAGATCTTGAATTACGCGATCCGGTTTTCTGCTCAATTGCAACAGCGGGCGAGATTCCCTGAATGAAATCAACATTAGGTTTATTCATTCTTTCCAGAAATTGTCTTGCATAAGATGAAAGGCTTTCTACATATCTTCTTTGTCCTTCAGCATAAATTGTATCGAATACCAAAGATGATTTTCCGCTTCCGCTGACTCCTGTAAACACAACGAGTTTATTTCTTGGAATCTCGAATGAAAGATTCGTCAGGTTATGCTCGCGTGCACCTTTAACAATTATTTTCTTTTCTTTTTTATTATTTGAGTTCGGCATAATGATTTGATTAAGACTCAGTAGAAACTATTATTGTATGCAATACAGAGTTTTGAAAAGCCAATTATATTAACAATTGAAATTATGTAAGTGTTTTGCTGAATTAATTTAATCATCTGTAAAAGGAATAAAGTGGAGATTCTGAAACTACCTGTCTTTGGCTGACGGAATGACACATTAACTCTTTTATTATCTCTCACAGAATTATTTAAGAATTTATCTTTTCTCCAGAGCTTTAAGTTCTAATATTTTATTATCAAGGATTTTTATTTTTTCATTTAGCTCAATAATCTTTTCATCAAGCACATTTTCATATTCTTCTTTATCCCAGTATCCGCGTTCTTCAAAATAACTTTTAAACAGCCAGTTGTGTTTTAACGCTTCCATATTTTCAGCAAGTCTTGAAGCAGAAGTTCTTGCATCCTCACTAACTGTAACAAGATTATCCAGAATTCTATTAAGAGTTTTTCCTTCTTTACCTTTATCAGAAACAAGAGAACCAAGCAATCCTTTTCCTTCTGAAACACCTACTAAAACAGTATCCAAACGTGCTACCAATGTATTAACATTTATAACCACATCAGATACGCCTTTGCCAAGTTCATCGAAAAGAGAAACAACATCTTTCAATTCATCAGTTAAAGAGACAAGACTTTTATCTGCTGATTTAGTAAGATTAGCTGCAGCAGAATAAAGTTCATCATCGTTTATAATTCTGCCGAGTGTTCCGTCTCCCTGATTAACTTTGGAAATAATCTCAGCAAGATTTTTCGTCATATCTTTAGTATAAGCCATAATTCCCTGAGTCTCAGCGATTATATCGCCAAAACTTAAAGGCTCTTTGGAAAGGATTGTTCCTTCATCTGATATCTCAGCAGCTTTTTCAGATCCCATTGTTATCACAACTACTTTATTGCCAACAAGTCCTTCGGTTTCAATACTTGCCTGTGAATCTGTTTTAATAAATCTTTTAATCTCTTCTTTTATCCGCATTGAAACTTCAACTCTGCCGCTTGTACCGCTTACAATATTGATGTTTTTAACAGCACCGATATCGATTCCGCCGAATCTTACAGAAGCGCCATTTCGCAATCCTTCAGTGTTTTTAAAGTAAGCTTTTACTGTAAATGTTGAAGAAAAAAGCTGCCCTTTATTACCCAGAAGAAAAATAAGAATAACTAATAAAGCGCTGCCTAAAAAGATAAAGATTCCAAGTTTTGCATTTGCGAGATTTTTAAACATTAATTTCTCCTGTTATGCTCTTGTATAATTTCATTACTAAAGAAATTTCTTAAAAACGGATCCTGTGATGATTTCAAATCAGAAATACTTCCTTCCTTCATTATAACTCCGTCATTAAGCATAATAGCTCTGTCTGCAATAATTTCGGCGCAAAGTAAATCGTGTGTTACAATTATAGAAGTCATCTTTAAAGATTTTTGTAATTCAAGAATAAGTAAACTTATTTCTTTTGATGTAATCGGATCCAGACCGGTTGTCGGTTCATCATAAAACATCAGTTTCGGGTCTATTATAATTGATCTAGCAAGCCCGATTCTTTTTTTCATTCCGCCTGAAAGCTCCGAAGGCATTTTATCTATTGCTTCTTCGAGTGAAACTTTTTCCAGCACTGATTTTACTTTTGTCTCTCTCTCTTCAGGTGTAAAATCAAAATGTCTGATCAATGGAAACTCCAGATTTTCTCTCACAGTCATTGAATCATAAAGTGCTGCACCCTGAAACAGAAAACCAAAATCTTTTCTCAAATCATTAAGCTGTTTTAAGTCCATTGCAAGAACATCTTTATTATCTATAAAAATTTCTCCCGAATCCGGTTCCATTAATCTTACGATACATTTTAACAAAACACTTTTTCCGGTTCCGCTCTGACCAAAGACAACCATATTTTCACCTTCATCAACGGTTAAAGAAATATCCCGAAGAACATTGAGCGAACCAAACGATTTAGAAATATTTTTTATTTCAATTACTTTATTCATAATAAACAATCAGACTGCTGGCCATAACCATAATGTAACTTTAACAAGAACCATATCGAAAATTAAAATCATTAAGGAAGAAACAACAACAGCAGTAGTTGCTGCTTTACCAACACCTTCGGTTCCGTTTGTTGCTGTATAACCTTTATATGAACCGACAATTCCGACAATAAATCCGAATGCAAAAGTTTTTAACACACCGGGTATAGCATCGCCGAATGTTACAGATTTAATAACTGAGTCAATAAAATATTGGTAAGTCATATTTTGCACAAGAACAACAGCTATATATGCGCCTAAGAATGCTATAAAAATAACATAAACAGTAAGAATCGGCAGAATAAAAGTACAGGCAAAAATTCTGGTTGATACAAGATACTTAAACGGATTAACGCCGGATACTTCCATTGCATCAATCTGTTCTGTAACACGCATCGAACCTAACTCAGCGCCGATACCTGAGCTGACTCTTCCTGCAAAAATTAAAGCAGTAATAACCGGTGCAAGCTCTCTTACAATAGAAATTCCGACTGCTCCGGGCAGAAAAGCTTCTGCACCAAACCTTACCATTACAGGATGCATCTGCATTGTAATTACCAGCCCGATTATAAATCCTGTAACACTAACTATAGGTAAAGTTTTAATACCAAGCTCATCCATGTGCTTTCTGATTTGCTCAATTTCGTACGGCGGAAAAAAAATCTGTTTAACAAATTGCCATTGAAATTGCCACAATCCTGCGATCATGATAAAAAAATCATTAAGCTTTTTTTCAAACGCACTGCTTTGTGTTGTTTTATTTTTTGAGCCTGACATTAATATGAATTGTTTTAAATTAATTCCGGATTTTCATATACCAAACTAAGCAAATTCCTGAAAAGATTTTAGGACAATAATGATAGTGTGCAAAGCATCAAAAGGCTACATAAAAGCATTTTCGTAGTGTGTGATTTGCGGATTTTTTCCTGATCCGAGTATAATTGCAATAACATCAAATCTGCAGTCTGCTTCTTCGATTTCTTTATCAAAAAGATATAACTCTGCCATCTTTTTTATCTGCTTAATTTTCTTTTTAGTAATTGCATATTCAGGTTCACCATACTCAAGAGTTTTTCTTGTTTTTACTTCTACAAAAACCAGCACTCCACCATCTTTGGCAACAATATCAATTTCACCGTGGCTGTATTGATAATTCCGCACAATTATTTCAAAGCCTTTCTCTATCAGATATTTCGCTGCTATCTCTTCGCCTTCTTTGCCAAAATCTCTTTTATTTTTTTCTGTCATTTATTTTAAAAGTCTAATGTAGTCTGAGAATTTTTTTCATAAATCTTTTTTAAAAAAGTCTTTCTGTGTAAACTGCATGCACCGGAGTTTAGAATTGCATCTATATGATATTTTGTCGGATAACCTTTATTGTTTTCCCATCCGTATTCCGGATATCTGGAAGCATGTTTAATCATTATTCTATCTCTTATTACTTTTGCAATTATTGATGCCGACGCAATTGATAATGATTTTGAATCGCCTTTAACAATTGGAATAACTTCGGATTCCGATTTAAATGTTTTATTACCATCAACCAAAACTATATCGGGTTTTATTTGTAATTTTTCAACAGAGCGTTTCATTGCAAGCAGTGATGCATTTAAAATATTTATTTCATCTATTTTTTTGTTTTTAATAACTGTATAAGAATATGAGATTGAATTTTTTTTGATTACTTCAAATAATTCTTCGCGCAATGACTCGTTTAATTTTTTTGAATCGTTTATTCTCTCGTCGTAAAAATCTTTTGGCAGAATAACAGCAGCAGCAACTACAGGTCCTGCAAGAGGTCCTCTTCCTGCTTCATCTGTTCCGGCAAGAATAGTTTTTGAGTTAACTAAATATTTTTTGTCAATGTTGTTCAATTTCCAAAATAAATTGCTGTCAGTCCAAGGATCATATTTAATTTTAATAAATTACTTGTTAAGGCAATGTTAGTTTCTTTTTTATTCAGGAGATTTTTTAAACATATAATAAAAACAGGATTTACCAGCGCCATTACAATTATAAAATATTCAATTTTATATATTTCAGTTATAAAAGGGTAAAGAGTAAATATCGTTAAAATTATAATCAGTGTTACTGTTATCTTCTTTGCTGGCTCAATACCAAACTTAATTGGATAAGTAATTATTTTTTGTTTTTTATCTCCTTCAATATCCTGAATATCTTTAACGATCTCTCTGATAAGATTTATAAAAAATGCAAATACAGCAGGAACAATGGCTGCAGCCGGATTTGCAACTGCAAAACCGCCGTAAATAAAAGCTAATCCTGTTAGTAAAGCAACTGTAATATTACCGATAAGAGGTATTTTTTTCAGGTAAGCTGAATAAATATAAAGCAGAAATATTGACAGCAAAACAATCGCAAAAAGTGTCAGCGATAAATAAATTGCAATTGATACTGCGATTATATTTAAAAGAAAATATTCATACGTTGCTTCTGTTTTGGTTAGTTTGCCAGTTGTTAAAACTCTGTCAGGATGTGCTATCTTATCAGTTTCAATATCAACGATATCATTTATAATATTTCCGGCAGCAGCAGTTAAAGCCGCCGAAAGTGATGCAAAAATAATTAAACTTATTTCAGTCGGATGCTGCTGAGAAATCAATATCGCAA
Source organism: Ignavibacteriaceae bacterium (assembly GCA_034005315.1). Taxonomy (GTDB): domain Bacteria; phylum Bacteroidota; class Ignavibacteria; order Ignavibacteriales; family Ignavibacteriaceae; genus IGN3. Next base: position 5,639 of record JAVEUY010000037.1, read on the forward strand.
CGAGCACAACACAGAAGGTTATTGCAGCATTTAATGGTCTGGTTATTTTAATATATGAGGAAAATTTTTTTAACAATGTCATCTAAAAATAAAAATGCTGTTACAAATTAATTGAAGTAGCGATGATATAGAAATAAAAGAATAATTTATTTTATATACCCATATTTCTGATTATAAATTTCTTTTGATGAATTTGTTTACTATATGCTAATTATAGCCTAAATAATTGGAACACGGATTTAACTGATTAAACAGATCTGAACAGATAAACATTAATTAAACTCTGTGTTTCTCAGTGACTTCTCTGTGTTTCTCCGTGTAAGAAATTAATTAGTCAGAGGCAGGAGGCAGAATATTTTTTCTCGCAGAGACGCAGAATCGCAAAGGTTTTTATTACCTTCATAACTTCATCTTTTTATAGGAACAAAGAACGGAAAGCACTACATTAATAGAACGCAGATGACGCGGATTAAGCGGATTTACACAGATTTTCTTTGCGAACTTTGGGTTTGTCTTTTCTTTGCGCTCTTGGCGTGAAATGCGTTTAGTTTTGGTTCACGCAAAGTCCGCGAAGGTATTTCTCTAAGATCACAAAGTGATAATTTCCGCTTGTCAATCATAAAATTAAAATTCGTTAAGAATTCCAAAGTGGATTTTTCCATCACTAAAGGCATCACCTTTGCCGAGAGCATAACTTACTCTTAGAACGCCAATACCAGTTTCAATATTTAAACCCAGACCAAAACCATAAAGAAAATCTTCTTGCTTGGTTATATTTTTATCCGGTTGTTCCGGTCTTAAATAATAACCGGTATCAAAAAACAAAAAGCCGTAAGTTCGTTTTGTAAACAGCGCTCTATATTCCAGGTTAGACCAGAAAATCCGCGAACCTAAAAACTGATCTTCTCTGTAGCCTCTTAAAGAATTTGCACCGCCTAATCTGTATAAATCACTATTCTCAAAATCTGAACTTCGTAATTCTTTACCATTAACACCAACAGCAACAACCTGTCTCGAAAACAATTCGTGGAAGTAATAAAAACTAACTGTAAATCTTTGAAGATCAACTGACGTTTTGGTTGAAGCAGTAATATATTCGGCTGGACCATTAATTTTTTTTCTTGTATAAGAATAAGTATTGACAAACAAAAGACCTTCCGTTGGTGAGTATGGGTCATCTCTTGTATCAATTTTAAGATTTGCTCCGGTAGTTAAGTAAGATGAATTAAAAACAGTAAAAACAGGAATTGTTCTTATGGTTGGAATTACATTTTCTGTTCCGATAACTATACCTGCAGAAATATTTTCTGTTGCAAGATAGTCAATTGATCCTTCAATTCTTCTTTGCACATAAGTTGAATCCTGTATTCTCTGATACAAACCAACATTTATGTTTACAGGAAAATTTAACAGCCACGGTTCTAAATACCTTAAATCAAGTTCCTGTGAGTTTCGATCGTATTTATTCCATTTTAATGATGCACCTCTGCCTGTTCCGAATAAATTTCTTAAAGATATATTTACAAGTCCTGTTATGTACCCGCTAGATTCATTTTTACCGGGAGGGATATAACCGATTATCCCGTCAAAGTTGTTTGTGTTTTTTTCTTTTATATTTATTACAAGAACACCTTCATCTTTAGAGTTAATAAAAAACTGCGGAGTCGGAACAGGTTCAAAGAATCTTAGTCTGTTTAATCTTTTAGGAAATTCCTCTATCTTTTTTTGATTATAGGGTTCAGAGTCATCCAATCTTAGCTCTCTTATTATCACATAATCTTTTGTTGAAGTATTACCTGTAATATCAATTTTATCAATCTTACTGATATTTCCGCTTTCAACTTTCAGGTTGATGCTTACTAATCTTTTTCCTTCTGATGAATCATCTAAAAACTGAACTGAATTAATTTTAACTATTGCAAACGGATAACCGATATTTTCAAACTCAACAAGTATTTCATCAATACTTTGTTCAAGATTATTTTTATCAAATACCTGATCTTCAAGAAATCTGAATCTTTCGTAATATTTATTTAAGAATGTTGAATCGTCTGTTTCAATATTAATATTATTTATTATTGAAGGGCTGTCTTCTTTTATATTGATTTTAACATCAAACTTTGCTGAGTCATCCCGGGTTATTACTTCAGCACTGCTGAAATCAAAAAAATAATAACCATTACTTAACAGGTTTAATGATATTCTGTTTTTAACTGAATCAATTATTCCATCAAAGTAATTCTGATTTACAGAAAGCTTTGACCATCTGAAATAAGTATCATCATCAAATTCTTTATTACCATCAACTATAAATGAGTTTAGCTTTTGTGCTTGCAGAAAGGTAGTTAAGAACAGCAGAAATATTAAGTTAAATTTCGTGAGGCGAGTCATCTATTATCTTTGCTTTTTTTCCGACAGCACTTATCCGGGCCTGATCTTTATAATTATAAATCTCTTCAGGTTCAATTTCTGCAACACTGAACTTAGATGCATTTAGTCCCGCTAATGCAGTAGAATACTTAAGCGTTTCTTCAAAAACTTCTGAAATCATCCATTCGTAAATTACACCTGCTGTAAAGCAGTCACCGCTTCCTGTTGCATCTGATTCGGAAATATTTATGGGATATATTTTATAATGATAATCAAAATTTGATGCATAAAATTCCTTGTTACCGTTTGTCAGAAAAACCCTTTTAATATCTTTTTTATAACAGCCGTTTAAAAATTCTCTCACATTATTTTCAGTTTGCAGTTTTATTTTAAGACTTGTTTCTATTTCATTAAAATTATTATGAATCATAGTTGGAGAAGACTCAATACATTCTTTAAGATGTTGACCATAAGTATCACAAATAGAAATTTTATCGTATTTATTTGCTAACCTGATACCATAAGGAAAAATAGGATTAGTAGTTTCAGATGGAGAACTGCCGGCGAAGACAACTACTTCACAATTCTGAATCATCTTATCAAGCTTCGATTTAAACTCATTTGCTTCTGATTCTGTTATTTCAGAATTTTCTGAAAAAAAAGTTGTGACTTGTTTTTTTTCTTCAGCAATAATTACTGCTGCATGTCTTGTTTCGGATTTTGTCTGGACGTGTGTAAACTCAAGTCCTGAATTTTTTGCAAGCTCTCTGAATAACTTTCCGTTAGCACCGCCTGAAAAGAAAAAATTAAAAGATTTAATCCCAAGCTTTTTAAGCTGGCGGCTTACATTCAGTCCTTTTCCGCCAAGTGCAATTGAACTGAAATTGCAGTGATTAACTGAACCAAAATTAATTTTATCTAATAGAAATCTTCTCTCAAGCAGCGGATTAAGAGTTACAATCAGTATCATAATTTAAAAATTAAGGTACTTAAAAAATGTTAGTATCTATATCTGTATAAGTCTCCGGTTAAAGGTGTAATTAACCTGTAATCTCCAAAACCGGTTTCATCCATAAAAACAAGTCTTCTATTAAGATCATAATATTCCCATACTTCATAAGGTTTCGTATCATATTCAAAAGGATGCCTGTCAATATTGTTTGGTGCGCCAAGTATAGTATAAACCATGCCCCGGTCTGACTTCCAGCCTTCTATGTAACTGGAAAAGTTTTCATTAGCAATAGATATTCTTCTGAAATATTCATCAAAAAATTCATTCTCGTCATTATTAGGTGATGGATCTTTCTTTTTCCAGAATTCTAAAAATCTTTTTGTTTTTTCCTGTACATTTTGACCGCCTTGCATAAATTCAAGTTCAGCAGGTGTTGCTATATAAAGTGTTTGTGCTATGGCTTTATCAATATCAGTTATAATTGCAGGCAATCCTTTCCAATGAGAATAAAATGCCTTGCTTGTTTTATCAATAATTTTATTTGAGGAATCTGAAACAGTAATTACCAGGTTATAAATTCCCAGGTCAAACGGAAACTCGTTAAATGTATATAAAATCTGGTTTGTACCGGGTTTGATATTTCTATCTTCAATATCTTTGTGCACTATTGTGTTTTCAGAACCGAATACAGAATATTCAAATGTCAGCCTGGTATCGATTGAATCTTTTAAATAAACCTCAAAGTAGAATTTAATCCTGTCCTTTGATGATGGAATGTTTCTGCTGACGTTAGGAATTATTTCATTTTTTGTTTGAGCTGATTCTTTGTTGAATACAAAAAGGATATCGCTCAAAGAAATATTTTTATCGTAAGTTTTTACTATAAAATTATTTTCACCAACAGATTCCTTTTTGGAATCTTTATCCTCAAGCATTGTTCTTATATAATAATTCCCGGGATCTAATTCAAAAGAGCGTTTACTTAAATTATAATTTTCTTTGGAGGCGGCAATATTGTAATCGATCACGTTTATTGTTTCGTTCCAGGTTTTCTCTACAACTAATTTTTTCTTTGAACTGTCAAACACAGATGTTGTTACTGAATATTTAGCTGTAAATCCCTGGTTGGATTTAACAAATTGAAGATTTTTATACGGAACCTGAATAAAAATATCAACACGGGATGTGCTGCCGGAACCTGAATAAAAATTAACAAAGTCCTGAAAATATGTTGCTTCCATAAATTGCTTTTTATTGATGGAAGAATTTTTATCCTGCGCTGTCATGCTAAAATTAAGGATACTAAAAAATAATATTAGGTTTAAATATTTCATCAGGTTTTCCTTTCTGATTGCAGTAAATTGCCGTACAAATCATACTCATCACAATCCTCAATTACAACATCATAAAAACTACCAATTTTCATTTTATTATTTTTTGTTGGTATTAAAACTTCACCATCAACTTCAGGTGCATCGCGGTACGAACGACCTATGTAATAATCGCTCTCAACCGAATCAATGAGCACTTTTATATTTTTTCCGATAAATGTTTCGTTCTTTTCAAGCGATATATCTTTTTGAATTTCCATCAATATACTTTTTCTTCTTTCTTTATCTTCTCCGGATACAGGATCGCCAAGAATAAAACTTGCAGTATTTTCTTCTACACTAAAAGTAAAAGTACCAATCCTGTCAAATTTTTCTTTTCTTACAAAATCGCAAAGCTCCTCAAAGTCTTTTTCAGATTCGTTTGGATATCCGACTATAAATGTTGTTCTTATTGTAATATCCGGAATTGCATTTCGTAATTTATTAAGCAGTTCTTTTGTCCTTTCTGCTGTTACACCTCTTCGCATAGAGCGTAATACATCATTGGAAATATGCTGCAGCGGAATATCAACATACTTAAGAATTTTAGGATTTGTTTTTATCTCTTCTATCAGCTCATCGGGATAGTGTGAAGGATAAGCATACATTAATCTGATCCATTCTATTCCTTTAATCTTACTCAGTTTTTGTAGAAGCTCAACAATATTTTTTTTACCATAGATATCTTTACCATAATCTGTTGTATCCTGAGCTATTAAAATCAATTCCTTAGTACCGTTTGATGCAAGAAATTCAGCTTCACTAATAAGTTCTTCTATCGGTTTTGATTTGTGCAGACCTCGCATAATCGGTATAGCACAAAAAGAGCATGGATGATCGCAGCCTTCAGAAATTTTTAAATATGCTGTATGAGAAGGTGATGTTAATAATCTTTCGCCGAGCAATTCTCTTTTAAGATTGCCGCCAAGTTCTTTAATTATTCCCTCGTAGTTCTCAGTTCCAAAATAAATATCAACTTCAGGAATTTCTTTTTGTAATTCATCTTTATAACGCTCAGACAGACAGCCTGCAACAATAACTTTTTTTAATCTGCCGCTGTTTTTCATTGCTACAGCTTCAAGAATTGTATTGATTGATTCTTCTTTTGCTAATTCAATAAATCCGCACGTGTTGATTATAACAGTATCAGCTTCTTTTGGATCTTCAACCAAACCAATTTTATTTATCTGAATCTGCTTCATCAGCCTCTCAGAATCAACTGTATTTTTTGAACAACCGAGTGTTATTACTGAAACTTTGTTACTCATAAAATTTTATATTGAATTAACAAAAAGTATTGATTTATTTAATTCTAGCAATAAAATAAATCTAATACCTGATGGGGTTATATAATAATCGCGACTTAGTTTTGCCAGTAGTCCAAGTTCAATTGCATAATTAGAATACATAATAAATGAATCATTCTTTGCTTTTGTTCCCCATTCTTTAACTTTACCAGTTAGATAAGCGAATTGAGAACTTGCTTCTTTTAATGGAACAGGATAAAAATTTTTAGAAAGAGAAAAAACAGATTCTACAACTGAATAAATACCGTAAATCGCTGGGCTAGAAAATGGATTTGTAGTAATGTGTTCTTTAAGTAACTCAGTTTGATCATCACTAATAAATTCTACAGGTTTTTTAGTGTCACGCCTACCAACAAACTCTAAACCAAGTTTAGTTAAGATTATTTTAGGTTTATTTTGGGTTAATCCTAATTCTTGGGACAATCTCAAATAACTATTAATTGTACTTTTGGATAATCCTGTAAAAAGCATTAAGTCTTTTAACTCAGATGAATTACTAATATTATAAATAATCTTGTTTAATAAATTTAAATTCCATAAACCATGATTCGAAGGCTTTAGTTCAATTAATCGTGCTATAGACCGAACTTTAAAATAATAGCTTTTTAATAATTCATATGGTGAAAATTGTATTGGAATAACATCATTTTTTAAACAGTAATCTTTGTTAAGTCTATCAAAAAATGGACTGACTAAATAAGATTTAACAGGCAATTTTGGAAATTCACCCTTTGATTGTAAATATTTTATTTCATTTCTATAATCTATGATTTGATCGCAAAACTTAATCTCACTCCTAACAGCTTTTAATTCCAATAAGTGTAAGTTTTTATTTGAAATGAATAATAAGTCTAAGATTCCACCTGAGGGTAATCTTTTTTGTCGATTAATTAATGAAAGATTTTCTTTTAACGACAGCAATTTTTTTACATCATCTAATTGAGTTGCGAAAATATCCTCAATTTGTGATTCTCTAATCTCTAACATTAAATGATTCCTCATATTTTTTTGTTAGTTCATAATCACAATCACTACAAATAAAATTTCCTTGTGGAAAAGGCTTAAACATTTCAACTCTTTCGGTATAATCATTTAAATCAATTATCCTATTAACATAATTACCTGTTCCAAATTTCACACTTTTTCCACACTCATTACAAATTT
>JAVEUY010000423.1:0-2792 GCA_034005315.1 Ignavibacteriaceae bacterium
GCCTAAACAAAAAAACATAATTCAAAAGAAAAACTCAGTTCTAATTCTAACAATTGAGATTAAGAGATAACAATTTCTTATTCTTAGTAATTGATTGTTTAGAATAAATATTTTTTAAACAACAAATATTTAAGAGTTAAGAGCCTCTAAAAAAATATTTTAATATTTAATGTTAGATTAAGTTCAGATTCATTGCAGCACAGATTACAAATCTGTGCTGCATTATGGTCAAGGTTATTTAGGAATGAAGTTTTTTATTTTGCCAATATCATCTTACGTGCTTGTGTAAAACCAGGTGTTGCTAACTGATAGATATAAACTCCGCTTGGCAGTTCGCTTGCATCAAACTCTACTCCATAACTTCCTGCGGGTTTTATCTCATTTACCAAGGTTGTTATTTCTTTACCGAGGATATCATATACCTTTAAAGTAACCAACCCACCCCTCGCCCCTCCCAGGAGGGGAAGTGGAGCAATTGAATATTTTATTGTTGTTGTTGGGTTAAACGGGTTTGGATAATTCTGTTCCAATGAAAACTGATCAGGAACACCAACGTTTACTTCTACAACATTTGAATACTCATAACTTCCATCATAATCGATTTGTTTTATACGATATAAATATGTGCCCGAGATAAGTCCTGCATCAGTGTATGTATATGTTCTTATTTCTGTTGTGGTTCCAAAACCGGGAACAAAACTAATCTCTTCCCATTCTGACTGCTGACTTCTGTCTCCTGATTTCTTTCTTTGTATTTCAAAACCTGAATTATTTGTCTCAGTTGCTGTTTGCCAATTCAAAGTAACTGTGTTTTTATTAACATTAGCTGTGAATGATGTTAACTCGACCGGAATAACTGCTGAAAGTTTATCAAAAAATAATTTCTTAGAACCATCATCACCAACCCATAAAGCTGCTACATCTGTACCTGAATATGGTAATGAAACGATAGAAGTTGAGTACAGCGGTGAATACTCCGGCGGATTTTCACTCACACGCACTGGTGCAGAAAATACCGTTGAACCGTGTTCAACAGATTTAAAATAAATTATATCAGTTGCATTTGTGCCAGCTCCAGATTGCAAACTATCAGAATAATAAACCAGTCCAAATTCAGTTGAAGCAAAGCCCGGATAAAATGCTGCATCGAATGCATATTCATCAGTATCAGAATTACCAGCTACCAGAATCGGCGCGCCATAAGTTGCACCATTATCAGAGCTTTTTCTTGCCCATATATCTCTCGAACCATCAGGACCTAAGGTATATAATATCCAGGATTCACCATTGCCTGTTACAGTTTTATATTCTTTTTTAGAACCTGCATCGGTAATAACATCGATAAATCCTGCAGAAGCAAGAGTTCCTGGTCCGGTTTCACGATATCTGGCTTGTCTTATTACAGATGTTACAGTATCAACATTTACAGGACCATAATAATTTAAAAATAATGTGTCGCCCGTACCAGACATAAATACTACAGGCATTGCCCCGGAAGAAGTAATCAACCCTCTCGCCATCCAGGTTTTTCCACCTGTTGTAGAACCATATCTTACAATTGAATTATTCGGAAGTGAATCTGCGCAGACATATAAGTTACCTGTAGAAGAAGCTACCATATCATAAGTGCGGTAATTTCCGTTAAAAAGCTGACCGAAATTTCCGCTTACCGGATTCCAGGTATATACATTAGTTCCTATTTGAAACGAACAATAGACCGAATCAAGTCCGCTGCGGAACATTTTAATCTTGGAAAAATGACCTCTGTAATTAATTCCCTGACCTAAAAGTACCCAAGTATCTCCGGCATCAGTAGAAGTAAAAATAACTAATCCAAGATTTGATGTTGAAAGAGTATCATTAACTGCAACGAAGATAGTACCATCAGATTTTTGAACACCGGAAAATCCGCCAACCGGTTCATTGTTTAGAATGGTCTTATCAATAGCCCACTCTATTTGCCTGGAAGTCGGCATTGCATCAGCAACTTTAATAGTAACATCCTGCTGAGAGTAAATGAATGTTGACAAAGAAAAGATTATTAATAGAAGTTTTTTCATAGCGTCCTCCTGAATAAATTTATAGATAATTTAACATTTAGTTTCTTCTTTCTATAAGTTAAGAACTGAATAAAACTATTAAGATTTTTATGCTCTGTATTTGCAAACTTAATCCTATAAAATATCAATAGCAATAAGCCTTATAATCCATCTTCTGAATTTAAAAGTCCCTTCTCCCTTGGAGAAGGGATTTAGGGATGAGGCTTTTTTTTAAATTTGTTATATGATTACTGCAGATTAAACTTCATAAACGAAATGATGGATATCCTACAAATAAAATCACAAATAATTATACTTGATTACTTATGCTTCCTGAGAGTAAAACTCTAAGAACAACAATATCTAAAAAACTTATTCACGATTTTAATCTGACTGTAGAATAATTGACTTAAAGCTGCCTCCTCATTATTTTATTTATGGAAATTAATACAATAGAATAAAAATCAGGAATAAAAATGAAATACTGGCTTGTAAAATCCGAACCCGATGTTTTTTCTTTTAACGATTTAATGAAAAGTAAAAAACAAACAACTTATTGGGATGGTGTAAGAAATTATCAGGCAAGAAATTTTTTGCGGGATGAAATGAAAAAAGGTGATATGGTTTTATTTTATCATAGCAACGCCGATCCGCTTGCAGTTATGGGTGTTTGTGAAGTTGTAAAAGAAGGCTATCCGGATCATACTCAATTTGATCCTGATAATCATCATTACGATATAAAAGCTGATCCAA
>JAVEUY010000424.1:0-2790 GCA_034005315.1 Ignavibacteriaceae bacterium
TTAACGTTTTTACCCTAAATCAATTTTATATTATCTAAACTCGCGACCTTCCCGATTGTATCGGGACAGGCGTTCTAACCAACTGAACTACGACCCCGTTTATCATTTTTCCCCTAAATCAATTTTATTTTATCCAAACTCGCGACCTTCCCGATTGTATCGGGACAGGCGTTCTAACCAACTGAACTACGACCCCGTTTATCGTTTTTCCCTAAATCAATTTTTCTTATCTAAACTCGCGACCTTCCCGATTGTATCGGGACAGGCGTTCTAACCAACTGAAGACACCTTAATTTTTCGCACGGCAAATATATAGCTACTGCTTAATAATTCAAAATGTTAATCCCCGAATGAAATACCAACTGCTCTTGCTGCAAAAACACCCTGATCGTCCAATCGAACTAGCTTTTGTTTGGAAATAGCATCTTCAATTTTTACACTTTTAATTTCATTACCTTTCAGTGCTACCATTTTCCCGAATTTCTTATTAGCAACAAGATCAATCGCGAAAGCACCAAATTTAGTTGATAGTATCCTGTCATAAGGTGTAGGACTTCCGCCACGTTGAAGATGTCCTAATACAGTAACTCTTGTTTCCCGACCGGTCATTTCAGAAATTTTATCAGCAACTACTTTTCCTATTCCACCCAACTGAACGGGATCAGTTCTTTTAATGTCACTGCCTTTTGCAACTATTTCGCCACCTATTGGTTTTGCTCCTTCAGCAACACAAACTAAAGAAAATCTTTTTCCCTTCAATTCTCTTTCACGGATCTTTTCTGTAACACTATCCCAGGAAAAAGGAATTTCCGGAATTAAAATAATATCCGCTCCGCCTGATAATCCACCATGGAGTGCGATCCATCCTGCATAACGTCCCATAACTTCAATAACAATTACACGATGATGCGATGAAGCAGTTGTATGTAATCTGTCTAAAGCCTCAGCTACAACAAACACTGCTGAATCATGACCAAATGTTACATCAGTTGCATCAAGATCATTATCAATTGTTTTAGGAACTCCTATTACATTTATACCTTTATGAGAAAGTTTATGAGCAATATGCATTGTTCCGTCACCACCAACAGCAATCAAAGCATCCAATCCCCATGTTTTATAATTCTTAACTGCTGCATCTGATTTATCCTGTATCTCAATTTTGCCATTTATTTCTACAGGCCAATGAAAAGGATCTCCTTTATTAGATGATCCCAGTATAGTTCCGCCACGTGCAAGAATTCCTGAAACATCTGAATTTTTAAGTTCTTTTGCTTTACCTTCAACCAAACCTTCAAATCCATCAAGGATACCATAGACCGACATTCCATAATCTTCGGCTGGTTTAGTTACACCTCTGATAACTGCATTAAGTCCGGGACAATCACCGCCACCTGTTAATAATCCAATTCTTCTTATTCCGTTTTTCTTAGGCATGATTTTTTTACCTCTTATTTCATAAATATGTTTTGCGAATTTTTAAAATGGAATTTAATGATTTTAGCTAAATATTCTTTATCCGTTTTTTCTAAAACTTTTCTGGCAATAAGATTCACTTGTTCACCCGCACCTTTAGGAATTTCCAGCCCAATCTCATTACTTTTATTCTTAAACCAATCAATTACTTTTGCCCTGGCAAGTATAGATGCAGCGGCTACACCGGTAAACCTTTCTCCTTTTGTAGTCTGATAAATATTTATATCAATATTTTTTTTTGATAATTCTGATTTTATAAGAGACTCATTCCCGAATTTATCACTTATCACATTCTTACAATTAACAATTCCTATAAGATTTTCTATTGCTTTAGTATGAGACCATGCTAAAATTTTATTCAGATTTTTGAACTGCTCAAATAACGAATTATATTTTTCCGGATTTATAGCAATAATATCAAACTTATTTCTTACAATTTTTTTTACTTCGGCTTCAATTTTCTTTATTTCAGTATCGGAAATAAGCTTGCTGTCTTTAACTCCTGTTTTTTCCAATTCCGAACTAATTTGTTTATTTGTGTAAACCGCAGCAGTTATCAATGGTCCAAAGTAATCACCCTTGCCCGATTCATCAGTACCAATGTATTCATCAAAGGTTATTTCATCGGAATTGTCGCTTTCCATAAATAATTCTTCATCGAATAGCAGTTTGTGTACCTGTTTATAAAGCTCTGAATCTTTATTGCCTTGTAATACAGTTTTAACCCCTTTCTTTCCAAAATAAACCAGTACCTTGATACTTTCCTTATTATTGTTTACTATAATCTCGTAATTGAATGTTTTTAAGGTCAGTTCTGATATCTTAAAATCAATATTCGTTAGTTTTTGCACAATTTTACTGATTTCTGCTTGTGCGCTCTTTTGGAATAGATATTGCATAAGATAGGTTCTAAAGTTTGATTATTTTTTTGATCAAAATTAATTTATATTACGAATAGTTACAAAGGAGAAAACGATGAAAGCTATAAACATAAATTTAATTCAGGTTTTACTAATTGTATTTATTTTTGTTCTTTTTATAAATAATAACACTTCCGGAGTTCAGCAAGATGAAAAAAAGACAGATGAAATTACAAATATTCTAAAGCAAAAAGTATTACTTACAAGTGAACAGGAAACCAAAGTAAAAGAAATTATATTTGAGTTACAAAATAAAATTACTGCAAATCCGGAGTCTAAAAGTCAATCTATCAATCAGGCTCAGAATAAACTAGAATCTTTGCTTGATAAAAAACAAAAACTAAAATATGAAATTATCAAAAATGAAATATTGAAAATATTATTATTTAATAAA
>JAVEUY010000425.1:0-2786 GCA_034005315.1 Ignavibacteriaceae bacterium
ATTCTGCAAATCTTCGTCCAAATAAATTCCTTTATTTAAATTACTGATTTGAGTAACCAATTCAGAAGCATAAGCATGACCTTCTTTTTCAGGTTTGAAGTAAATTTCGCTTTTTACCGCATCGCCACGAAGCGCTACAACATTATCAATTCCTAAGAAATCCAAGTCTATCAATAAATTTTCAGTATCTTCTTTAGTAAAACCACCGCATAAGATATGTGGAATAGCATCTACTTGATATTTATTCTGAATTCCAGCACAAATCCCAACCGTTCCTGGACGCTTTTTAACTACTTTTTTTTGAAGTAAGCCATTTTCTAATTCTTTGAATTCATATTCCTCACGATGATACGTTACATCAATAAACGGCGGATTGAATTCCATCAACGGATCAATACTATCAAAAATAGATTGAATGTTTTGACCTTTTAAAGGTGGTAAAATTTCGAAGGAGAACAAAGGTTTTCCGTTGGCGTTTTGTATATGTTCCGTTACTTTCATAAGCCTCCCCCGTCCCCTCCACAAGAGGGGTGACTGAAGTGGGTAATCAGTTTCTTAAAAGTTAATGTCTTATTCTACAGTTTCGGGTTCCTCCCCTTTGGGGAGGTTAGGTGGGGCTTAAATTGGGTGATAGCCATTTTTCGGCTAATTCTACACTAATATTTCTTCTTTTGGCGTAATCTTCTAATTGGTCTTTTTTAATTTTTCCTAAACCAAAATATTTACTTTCTGGATTAGCAAAATAATAACCTGAAACCGATGAAGCTGGCCACATTGCCATGCTTTCAGTTAACTTTACTCCTATTTCTTGTTCTACATTTAATAATTTCCAAATCGTTGGTTTTTCTAGATGATCTGGACAAGCTGGATAACCTGGCGCAGGACGAATTCCTTTGTATTGTTCTTTAATTAATTCATCATTTGACAAAACCTCATTTAAAGCGTAACCCCAAATTTCTTTACGAATTTTTAGGTGCAAATATTCTGCAAAAGCTTCGGCTAATCTATCGCCTAACCCTTTAACTAAAATAGAATTGTAATCGTCTAATTGCTTTTCAAATTCGGATGCTTTTTCATCCACTCCAAAACCGGTTGACACACAGAAACATCCAATATAATCTTGTTTACCAATTTCTTTTGGAGCAATAAAATCCGCCAAAGCGATATTTGAAGCTCCAACAGTTTTTTGTGATTGTTGTCTTAAACTCAAAAACTTCTCCACTCCGCTCGAAGTGACAACCTCAATATCATCATGATTTATTGTATTGGCTGGAAAAATTCCTAAAATTCCTTTGGCACCGAACCATTTCTCTAAAACAATTTGAGAAAGTATTTTTTGTGCATCTTCAAACAAATTCGTCGCTTGTTCGCCTACAATTTCATCCGTTAAAATTGCTGGAAATTTTCCATACAATTCCCATGACTGAAAAAATGGGGTCCAATCGATGAAATCTACTAATTCCGATAGTTCAACTTCAATGGTTTTTGTTCCAATGAAATTTGGCTTTACTGGTTCAAACGTACTCCAATCGATTTTGAATTTATTTTTACGCGCTTCTTCAATAGATAAGAAATTTTTCTCACGACTTCTGTTTAAATATCCTTCACGAAGTGAATCGTATTCTTCACGAAGCGATTTTGCATAAGTAACTTTAGTATCGGGTTGTAATAAATGGGTTGCGACAGTCACCGCTCGAGAAGCATCATTCACATGAACAACGGTTTCTTTATATTCTGGAGCAATTTTCACAGCGGTGTGTGCACGAGAAGTGGTTGCTCCTCCAATCATTACTGGAATTTTGATATTCAATTTATCCATTTCTTTGGCCAAATACACCATTTCGTCCAACGAAGGTGTAATCAAACCACTCAAACCAATAATATCCACATTTTCCTTAACCGCAGTTTCAATGATTTTTTCGGGTGGAACCATCACACCTAAATCGATAATTTCAAAATTATTACACGCTAAAACCACCGAAACAATATTTTTACCAATATCGTGAACATCACCTTTTACAGTTGCCATTAACACTTTTCCAGCCGAAGAAGATTTCCCATCTTTTGAAGCTTCTATATAAGGAAGCAAATAAGCCACGGCTTTTTTCATTACGCGAGCCGATTTAACTACTTGTGGCAAAAACATTTTCCCACTTCCGAATAAATCACCAACCACATTCATTCCGGCCATCAAATTGATTTCGATAACTTCGATAGGTTTTTCAACCAACTGACGCGCTTCTTCTACATCAATTTCGATAAACTCATCTATCCCTTTTACTAACGAATGCGTTAATCTTTCTTGAACCGAACCATTTCTCCATTCTGCAACAGCTTTTTCATTTGATTTCACATCACCTTTGAAACTTTCAGCTAAATCCAACAAACGTTCTGTCGCATCTTCTCTTCTATTTAGCAAAACATCTTCCACATGTTCCAATAAAATAGGATCAATTTCATCGTAAATCTCCAACATTTCAGGATTCACAATTCCCATCGTCATTCCATTTTGAATGGCATGATACAAGAATGCTGAATGCATCGCTTCACGCACTTTATCGTTGCCACGGAAAGAAAAAGAAACATTACTAACTCCGCCCGAAATATTAGCATACGGAAGATTTTCACGAATCCATTTGGTTGCTCGGAAGAAATCTAAAGCATTTAGTTTGTGCTCTTCCATTCCGGTTGCAACTGGAAAAATATTAGGGTCAAAAATGATATCTTCTGCTGGAATACCAACTTGGTTCACCAAAATATCATAACTTCTTGTTCTGATTTCATTA
>JAVEUY010000426.1:0-2765 GCA_034005315.1 Ignavibacteriaceae bacterium
CAGCAGGAAACGTAGGTTATATTGTAGATAAAGCATTAAAATTAGTAGATATGAACGTAGATTTGGATACGTTTACTTACGAAATGCAACATATGAACAGATAATTAAAAAACTGTTTTAAAATACAAAAGCACAAATTCTAACGAGTTTGTGCTTTTATTGTTTTTATGATTTATCAGGTTTACTTCGCTTTCGCCATAAACTCTTCCGCTTTTTCTACCATATTTTTACTTCCGCAGAAAAACGGAACGCGTTGGTGTAATTCTGTGGGTTGAATTTCCATGATTCTTTTGTAACCGTCAGACGCTTTTCCGCCTGCTTGTTCAGCTATGAATGCCATTGGATTACATTCGTAAAGTAAACGTAATTTTCCGTTAGGCGCTTTTGAACTGGTTGGATATAAATAAATTCCTCCTTTAATCATGTTTCTATGGAAATCAGAAACCAAACTTCCGATATATCTTGAAGTATAAGGTCTATCCCCTTCTTCTAACTGACAATATTTGATGTAATCTTTCACTCCTTGTGGAAAATGAACATAATTTCCTTCGTTAATTGAGTAAATTTTTCCATCTTCCGAATATTTCATATCGGGATGTGACAAATAGAATGTTCCGATAGCTGGGTTTAATGTAAATCCGTTTACACCATGACCTGTTGTGTAAACTAACATTGTTGACGTTCCATAAATCACATAACCTGCTGCTACTTGATTTACACCTGGCTGTAAGAAATCTTCAATAGTTACTGGAGTTCCAACTGGTGTAATTCTTCTGAAAACTGAAAAAATCGTTCCTACTGAAACATTTACATCAATATTTGAAGAACCATCTAATGGATCCATCAAAACGACATATTTGTTATTGTGTGAATTGTCCGAACCAGCCACAGTGATAAAATCATCATTTTCTTCCGAACCAATTCCGCAAACAATTTCACGATTGATTAACGTTTGAATAAAAACTTCATTCGCGTAAACGTCTAATTTTTGTTGGTCTTCTCCTTGAATGTTTTGTTCTCCAGCTGCGCCAACAATATCCACTAATCCGGCTTTGTTTACCTTATAGTTTACTACTTTGGCTGCCAAACGAATGGAGTTAATAATACGAGATAATTCTCCTGTTGAGTACTGAAACGAATTTTGATGTTCAATAATGAATTCGCCTAACGTTCTATTTCTTTCTTCCATTTCGAAAACGATGTAGTTGTGTTTAAGGCACAAATATCGGTAAATTTGTGAAATGATAGAATTAATTTGAAAAGATGTTTAACTTAATTTTACTTTTGTAAAAAATTACGAAAAATGATTATCAGAAAAGCCACAAAAAACGACATGCCGTCCGTTTTAGAATTGATTCAGGAATTAGCTACTTTTGAAAAAGAACCTGATGCTGTTGTCGTTACCGTAGACGATTTAATTCGCGATGGTTTTTCAGAAAATCCGCTTTTTCAATGTTTTGTTGCCGAAGTTGATAATGAGATTATCGGAATGGCTTTGTACTATCATCGTTATTCGACTTGGAAAGGAAAAACCATTCATTTAGAAGATTTAATTGTAAAAGAAAACAAACGCGGAACCGGTGCCGGATTTGCACTTTACAAAGAAATCATCAAACAAGGAAAAGCCGAAAATGTCCGCAGAATCGAATGGAACGTTTTGGATTGGAACACACCAGCCATCGATTTCTATGAAAAATCGGGTGCTAAAGTTTTAGGCGATTGGCGTGTGGTTCATATGGACGACAAAGGAATAGAACGATTTTTGATTGAAGATTGCTCCGCCAGTTCGAGCAAAGCTCTCGAGTAACGATTTAAGATTTTTGAAGTAAATACTAATTGACACATTGGCTAATTGCCATATTGACTAATTGAACTCATGAAAATATTCAAATTTGGAGGTGCATCGGTTAAAGATGCCGAAGGCGTAAAAAACGTATTACATGTTTTAAACACAGTAGGACACGAAGATGTTTTGTTAGTAATTTCTGCTATGGGAAAAACCACAAATGCATTAGAAGTGGTAATCAAAAATTACTTCGATAAATCGAAGGAATTACACGCATCGCTTCAGGAAGTTCGAAAATACCACAACCAAATTTTATTAGACTTATTTGAAGACGAAGATCATGATGTGTTTTTTGATGTAAACGCTCATTTTGATGATTTAGAATATTTTATTCGCAGTAATAAATCTCCAAATTATAGTTTTGTTTACGACCAAGTGGTGAGTATTGGAGAATTAGTTTCTACTACCATTGTAAGTCATTATTTTAATTACAGTGGTTTAAAAAACAATTGGATTGATGTTCGCCCATTAATCAAAACCGACAACAATTACCGCGATGCGCAAGTAGATTGGGAAACCACTCAAAAATTAATTTTAAAAGGCGTTAAAAAGAAAACGTTGAACATCACACAAGGATTTTTAGGTTCGGATGAGAATAATTTTACGACTACTTTAGGTCGCGAAGGTTCAGATTATACGGCTGCGATTTTTGCGTATTGTTTAGGTGCCGAAAGCGTTACCATTTGGAAAGACGTTCCTGGTGTTTTAAATGCCGATCCAAGATATTTTGAAAATGCGGTTTTGTTGAACCAAATTTCATACAGAGAAGCTATTGAATTGGCTTTTTACGGAGCTTCGGTAATACACCCGAAAACCTTACAACCTTTACAGAAAAAGGAAATTCCGTTGTTTGTAAAATCGTTTATCAATCCAACATTACCAGGAACTAGCGTTTCAAAAGGAGCTGATTTAGAACCAC
>JAVEUY010000038.1:0-12631 GCA_034005315.1 Ignavibacteriaceae bacterium
TATAGGAACTAATCACGGCTCTTTATCAGACAGAATTATGAGTCGTTATGGCGATACCCCGCTTGGAATGGTTGAATCTGCATTAGAATTTTTAAGAATTTGTGAAGATGAAAATTTTCACAACATTGTTCTTTCAATGAAAGCAAGTAATCCGCAGGTAATGGTTCAGGCTTACAGATTATTAATTAATAAAATGGAAGCCGGGAGTATGAACTATCCGCTTCATCTTGGTGTTACAGAAGCCGGCGGCGGAGAAGATGGAAGAATAAAATCTTCACTTGGAATAGGAGCTTTACTTGAAGATGGAATAGGAGATACAATTCGTGTTTCATTAACGGAAGATCCGGAATTTGAAGCACCTGTTGCAATAGCTATCGCAAACAGATATACTGACAGAGAAAATCATAAACCGGTTAAAGAAATTGATGAATCTCCGATTAATCCTTTTAACTACAACAAGAGAAAAACATTTAATGTCCTGTCAATCGGAACAGGTAATGTTCCAAGAGTTGCTGCCGATTACAGTGAAAGAAAAATAAACTCACAAATAGATTTGATTGATATCGGATATACCTATGATAAACAAAGCGATAAATGGAACCTATCAGATACAGCAGCAGATTTGATCTATCAGGGGAAAAATGTTTTACCATTTGACTGCCCGAACGGCTTAAGCGCAATATATGATTTTGAAATCTGGAAAGATTTAAAAAACAATTACAACAGCTATCCGGTTTTTACTGCACAACAATTTACAGATGCTGATAAAAAATCTGATGAAATGAATTTTGTTACAATAACTATTGAAAATTCATCTAAATCTTTTTTTGATAAAATAAGAAACGATAAAACTGTTGTGCTTGTTCTGGAAACAAATAATCTTGCAGGAATGACTGAACAGCGAAGAGTGTTTTTTGATTTACTGCAAAATGATATTCAGAATCCAGTAATAATAAAACGAAATTATTCAGCAATAACACCAGAAAATCTGCAGCTTTATTCTGCAACTGATTTTGGAGCTTTGATGATTGATGGTTTTGGTGATGGCGTCTGGTTAAAGGTTGATGAAATAGAATCAGGAAATTCCGGTGCGTATATAAAAAGCTTTATCAGAAAGTCTGAAACAAAAGAGAAAATTATCAACCGGTTATTATTTAACATATTACAGGCAGCACGACAAAGAATATCAAAAACAGAATACATTGCCTGTCCATCCTGCGGAAGAACTTTATTTGACCTGCAGGAAACAACCGAGATGATTCGTAAAAGAACAGAGCACCTGAAAGGACTAAAGATTGCAATAATGGGATGCATCGTTAATGGTCCTGGAGAAATGGCTGATGCTGATTATGGTTATGTTGGGGCAGGGGTTGATAAAATCACACTTTACCGAGAAAAGAACATTGTAAAACGTAATATCCCGGCAAATAATGCTGTTGATGAATTAATAAATCTGATAAAAGAAGACGGAAAATGGATTGACCCTTGATTTAAAGCAAGGAAAAATTGTTTATTTAATAAGATAGATATATATTTCAACACTTAAATATGAGAAGATTAAACCCGAAAAAATTAAAGTTCATCGTTAAAGATGACCTTTGCGGTCAGAACGAGAAGACCAGAAAATTTTAAGAAATGCACCCAAGCCAAAAAAGGGTGCATTTTTTTTTGATTTTATGAGATGTCATAATATTGTAAAAATTATAGAAGACTGGGCACCTGAATCCATAGCCTGGGATAAGGACAATGTAGGTTTACAGGTTGGATCATTACAAAGAGAAGTATCAAACATTCTGCTTTGTTTAGATGTTAACGAAGATGTTGTTAGAGAAGCAGCAAAACTAAAATGTAACCTTATCATTAGTCATCATCCATTGCTTTTCAGACCTTTGAAGAAAATTGATGTTGGAAAAGATCAGCATTCAAAGATTATTGAAATGCTGATTAAAAAAAATATTACTCTTTTTTCAGCTCATACAAATTTAGATTTTACAAGGGACGGAGTAAGCTTTCAGCTTGCTAAAAAACTTGGACTAAAAAATCAAAAATTTCTTTTAAACCTTTCTTCAAATCAAAATAAAATTTCTGTTTTTGTTCCTTTAAAATTTGCTGATAAAGTTGCCGACGCTATGCATAATGCAGGAGCAGGTATAATCGGTGAATATTCAAACTGTAGTTTCAGAACAGTTGGTACAGGAACTTTCAAAGGATCAAAAAAATCAAATCCTGAAATCGGATTAAAAAATAAATTAGAAACAGTAGAAGAAATTAAAATTGAAGTCATGGTAAATTCTTTCGATCTTGATAAAGTTGTTGCAGCAATGAAAAAAGCCCACCCTTATGAAGAAGCTGCTTATGATGTTTATGTTCTTGCAAATAAAGATATAAATCATGGAATGGGTGTGATTGGAAATTTAGAAAAAGAATTATCAGATAAACAATTTCTGAATCTGGTTTCCAAATCATTAAAGATTAAGTATTTCAGATATGCAAAAGGAAAAAATTCCGGAATCAATAAAGTTGCTGTCTGCGGCGGGTCCGGCAGCGACCTTCTGAATACTGCAATAAAATCCGGTGCAGATGCTTTTGTAACAGCGGATGTAAAATATCATACTTTTCAGGATGCTGAAAATAAAATCCTGTTAATAGATGCCGGACATTATGAAACAGAAATTCATTCTCTTAATGAAATGAAGAATAAAATTGAGAAATCCATCTCTGAGAAAATAAAAATTTTTAAGTATAAGGGTTCAACAAACCCGATAGTTTTTTATAATAATTAAGGAGCTAAAAATTGTATACCAGATTAAAAATTCTCTACCAGTTACAATTAGTAGATGATCAATTAGACAAACTTGAAGAACTAAGAGGCGATCTTCCCAAAATGGTCAACAGCCTTGATAGTCAGATTAATGAATTAAAAGATGATATAAAGAATAAAACGACTGAGCAGCAGGAATCAATTGACAGAAGAGCACATAACGAAGAAGAAATTGAAAAACTAAAAGAGAGTCAGAAAAAATTTAAAGCACAGCTTTATCAGGTAAGAAATAATAAAGAATACGATGCCTTAACCAAAGAGATTGATCATTCAGAAGAACAGATACTGAAACTAACATCTGAAAATGACACTCTTGCTGATTTGAGCAAAACTCTTACTAATCAGGTTGATGAGGTTGAGCCAAGGCTTGAAGAACTTGAGAAAGAATTAACTGAAAGACAAGCCGACCTTGAAGAAATAGTAAAAGCTAACAAAGAAGAAGAGACACAGCTTCTTGAAAAAAGAAAAAAGATTGAGGGACAGGTCACCAGACCAGACATATCATTATATACCAGGATCCGTAAAGCAAAAAGAGGCAAAGCAGTTGTAACCGTAAAAAGATCTGCCTGCTCGGGTTGTCACAATATTGTCCCCTCACAAAGACAACTTGAAATAAGAAGAAATGTAAGAATTTTTACTTGCGAATATTGTGGAAGGATTTTGATATCACAGGAAATCGCTGATGATGTTGCCGGAAATAAAGAGTAGATAATTTTTAAACTGAAAAAATCCTGATAATTTTATTATATTTTGTCAGTTAATAATCTCATTAAATCTTATTCAATAACTATCACTTTGTAATTGGATGAATTGGCAGAGATGCCGGTTCAAATTTAAAGAATAATCAAATAATACAATCCGGGCAATTGCTCTCCGATTAGTCGGGGGGAGGAAAGTCCGAACTTCACAGAACAAGGTGCCGGGTAACGCCCGGGCGTTAATGGAGTAATCTGTTATCGACTGAAAGTGCAACAGAAAATATACTACCTTGAAGAAATTCAGGGAAAAGGTGAAAAGGCGAGGTAAAAGCTCACCGGCTTAACAGTAATGCTAAGTGCAGTGCAAACCACACCTGAAGCAAGGTCAAGTAAAAAAATCTTCCTTAATTTGCCGATGGCAATAAGGACAAAATTGTTCGTTTTGAACTAATGCTTAACTGCTGGTTGGATTTTTGGGTAGACCGCTAAACTTTGCCGGTAACGGTAAAGTAAGATGAATAATTGCCGCCCCGACTTGTCGGGGTTACAGAATTCGGCTTACAGGATAGTATTATTTGATGTGTTCTTATAAAATATAATTAATTCTTTTATGTTAAATAAACGCTGGAAAATCAGAGAAGTTGAAGACATAAATTCATTAAAGGATCTTGCTGATTCACTAAACATTTCCGAAGTCCTTGCTAAATTACTTTTCTTAAGAGAAATTAAAACTTTCACTCTTGCAAAACATTTTTTCAGACCTTCTTTAGATTCATTACACGATCCATATCTTATGAACGGAATGGAAAGTGCAGCAAAGCGGGTTATTCAGGCACTTACAGAAAACCATGCGATTTGTATCTATGGTGATTATGACGTTGACGGAACTTGTGCTACTGCATTGCTTTATATGTTTCTGCAGGAATTGGGAGCAAATGTACATTTTTATATTCCAAGAAGATTAAACGAAGGCTATGGATTATCCAAAGAAGGTATTGATGCAATAAAATCCCACTATGATGCTAAATTATTAATTACCGTTGATTGTGGTATAACAGCAATTGAAGAAACTGATTATGCAGGTCAATTAGGAATGGATGTTATAATTTGCGATCATCATCAGCCAAAAGAAGAATTGCCTGACGCACTTGCTGTATTAGACCCGCTTAAACCACAATGCCAGTATCCATTTGATTATCTATCCGGTGCAGGTGTTGCTTTTAAATTAGCCCAGGGAGTTGCTGAAAAAATTGGTAAAAGAGAAATGCCGTTAAAGTATCTTGATCTTGTTGCTCTTGCCGCTGCCGCAGATATAGTTCCGTTAACCGATGAAAACAGAGTATTGGTTAAAGAAGGATTAGATAAGATAAATACAAGTCCGCGGCCAGGAATACAGGCGCTGATAGAATCCAGCAGTCTGCAGCCTGGTAATTTAAATTCCGGACAAATTGTATTTACAATCGCACCAAGGATTAATGCAGTTGGAAGACTGGGCGATGCCGGAAGAGCAGTTGAGTTATTGATTACGGACAGTGTAGATAAAGCACGAACACTGGCTAAAGTACTGGAATCTGAAAATTACGAAAGAAGAAAAATTGATGTTGATACTTTTGATAACGCACTTCAACTTGTAGAGAACTCAATAGATTTTGATAACGAACTTGCAATTGTATTACATCAGGAAGAATGGCATCCTGGCGTTATAGGTATCGTTGCTTCAAGATTAGTTGAAAAGTATTACCGCCCGACAATTATGCTGACAACTATTGATGGAATAGCAAAAGGCTCAGCCAGAAGTATTACTAATTTTAATATTTATGAAGCACTTCAAAAATGTGAAGATATGCTCATCCATTTTGGCGGACATCAGGCTGCAGCGGGACTAGCAGTTGAGCTTGATAAACTGCAGGAGTTTAAAGATAAATTTAATCAAATTGTAAAAGAAACTATAAACGAAGAAGACCTTCTGCCGGAAGTTAATATAGATGCAAAGATTAAGTTTTCTGATATCACTCCAAAGTTTTTACGAATTCTGGATCAATTTGCACCCTTTGGACCGGAAAACATGAGACCGGTTTTTTTAACTGAAAATGTTGGATTAAGTAATAATCCGCGGATAGTAGGCAGTAATCATATTATGGCTGGCTTTAAACAAAAAAACAGTGATAAAGTATTTGATGCAATTGGTTTTAATATGCGTGAATATTTAGATTTGTTCCTGAAAAAAAATTCTAAAGTTGACATAGTATATACGATAGATAAAACAGTTCGGGATAGCAGAACCTATCCTCAATTAAGACTAAAAGATATCAGATTATCAGAAAAAGCAAGTTAGGAGATTGTGAATGTCAGGTCACTCAAAATGGGCAACAATAAAAAGAAAAAAAGCAGTTCTCGATTCTAAAAGGGGAAAAATATTTACCAAGCTTATAAAAGAAATTACAATTGCTGCTAGAGCAGGCGGTGATCCGGCAGGTAATCCCAGATTACGTTTAGCAGTTGATAATGCTAAAGCTCAAAATATGCCGATGGATAATATTGAACGTGCAATTAAAAAAGCTACCGGCGAACTTGAAGGCGTTACTTATCACGAATTAACTTATGAAGGATACGGACCAGCAGGAATCGCAATTCTGGTTGAAGTTGCAACTGATAATAAAAACAGAACTGTTGCCGAGGTAAGACATTTATTTAGTAAACATGGCGGTTCAATGGGAGAAACAGGCTCGGTTGCCTGGATGTTTGATAGAAAAGGCATTATCACAATGCCTGCTGCCGGTAAAAATGAAGATGATGTAATGGAAGTAATCCTGGAAGCAGGTGCAGATGATCTTTCAACTCAGGATGAATTTTTTGAGGTTCAAACTTCTATTGAATCTTTTGAGCCTGTAAGAAGAGCTCTTGTTGATAAAAACTTTACTATTGAAAATGCTTCACTTCAGTGGATAGCAAAAAATCTGATCGAAGTAAAGGGAGAAGATGCCGAAAAAGCAATGAAAATTATTGAATCATTGGAAGATATCGATGATGTACAAAATGTTTTTTCCAACGCTGATTTTATTGAATAGGTTTCAGAATTTTATAATGCTTTTTTATTCCCACTAAGGTGGGAATTTATTTTTAAATCAACTTAAAATTATTTTATGATCATTTTAGGTATAGATCCGGGAACAAGAATAACCGGCTATGGTGTTATCAAATACACTGACAACAGTTTTATAAGAATTACCAGCGGATCAATAAACCTTCCATCTGACAAATCTATTCCGTATAGATTAGAGATTATTTACAACGAGCTTGGAAAAATTATAAAGCGTCACAAACCTGATGAGTTTGCAATTGAAACTGCGTTTTACGGAAAGAATGTTCAATCGGCAATGAAGATAGGTTATGCCCGCGGAGTTTCAATTCTCTGTGCATTGCATAATAAATTACCAACCAGCGAATATTCACCAAGAGAAGTTAAAAAATCAGTTGTGGGAAAAGGCTCTGCCAGTAAAGATCAGGTTTTATATATGATTAAAACTTTGCTTAATATTAAATCAGAAAAAATTAAAGTTGATGAAAGCGATGCGCTTGCAATTGCTCTTTGTCATGCTTTCAGAAGAAATATCCCGATAAAGGAAACAAAAGACTGGAAATCTTTTATTGAAACTTATCCGGAAAGAGTTATTGAGTAAAAAATGATTGGTTATCTTACAGGAAAAATAATTTCAGCAAAACCGACACAGATTCTGATTGATGTAAACGGCGTTGGTTATTCAGTTAATATTTCTATCAACACGTTTGAAAAAATTTCTGAAAAAGAATCTGTTTCTCTTTTTATTTATACAAATGTTAAAGAAGATTCTATTACTCTGTTTGGATTTTATACTCAATCCGAAAAAGAAATGTTTGAACTGCTAATTTCTGTTAGCGGAATCGGACCTAAAGTAAGTTTGGGAATTTTATCCGGCATTGCTGTCGATGATTTGAAAGAAGCTATCAGCAACGGAAATATTTCAAGATTAATTGCTATCCCCGGTATCGGAAGAAAAACTGCTGAACGAATTGTTCTGGAATTAAGGAATAAAGTTGACTCAATTAAAACTGAGGGAGAAGTAAAAGTATCATCAGCAAAAGAAGAAGCTGTTGCTGCTCTATCAACACTTGGTTATCAAAGACAAATAAGCGAGAAAGTTGTAAGAGATTTGCTTTCTGAAAATCCGGATTATTCTTTAGAAGAACTTATAAGAAAAGCTTTAGCGGGGTTGAATAAATAATCAGCTTACTGAGCATTCAAGTATTAATAACTTATCAAGTTCTGCTGTTAATTTATCTCCGCTGACAACTTTGCCAACTCCTTTCGGTGTTCCCGTAAAAATCAAATCGCCTTTTTCCAAAGTCATTAGAGATGAAATATATTGAACTGTTTCTGCCGGTTTAAAAAGCATTTTGTTCAATTGATCTTTTTGTCTGAACTCATCATTTACTTTTAACGAAATAGTTTCGTTAAGTGTTAATTGAAAAGAAGATTTTTCAATGAACTCAGATAACACAGTTGATGTGTCAAAACATTTTGCAATTGTCCAGGGATGACCCTTTCCTTTAAGATCTGATTGAACATCTCTTAAAGTCATATCAAGACCAATTCCATATCCGGTTATTGCTTTTTCTGAAGTTTCAATATCGGCATCTTTTATATTCCCGCCAATCAGTAATACAAGCTCTGTTTCGTAGTGCATATCATTTGAAAAGGAAGGACAAATAATTTTATCACCCGAATAGATTACAGATGAAACTGTTTTTAAAAATACTACAGGTTTTCCCGGGATTGTATTTCCAAGCTCCTGAGCGTGTTCGGCATAATTTCGTCCGACACAGACTATCTTTCCTATTGTAATTTCTTTATTACTGTTTTTTATTTTAATGATTTTCATCTTTTCCCGAACTCCTCGTAACTATCCGTACTCAGACTTCAGTCTGAGAAAATAAACAAGTAAAATTAATTTAAATTAAAAATATCCACTGAAAGAATTTTCTCTATGTCTTCTGCTTCTTTTTTGTTGCAGCAGGAAACAAAATATTATTTAGTATTAATCTGTACCCCGGTGAATTTTTATACAGACTTAAATCAGTAGGCGGGTCTCCTACTACGTGTTGATAATCTTCAGGATCGTGACCGCCGTAAAATGTAAAAGTTCCTCTTCCGAAATTTCCATGTAAATATTTTACCTGGTTAGTACCTTGTCTTTCAGCTAATATTATTACTGAGTTTTTAATTAAATTTTTTCTGAACATAGTTGTCTGCCCCATAAAACCTTTTATTACATTTACATGATCCTGCGTTAACATTGTTGGTACCGGATCATACTTGGCAGAAAACTCAAAGAGAGTAAAATAATCATTTTGCTGCAGCCCGATTTCTACAGGCTGAATATCAATATCGCTGTATTCATAAATGTAAGGATTCAACTCAAGTTTAAAATCTCTAAAGGCGAATGTTTTTAAAAAATCAAGTTTGTTTTGTGCATCAGGATCGGCAGCATCACCATCAAAAACAGAAGCACAGATATCAACATTTTCTGCTGCAAGAGATATATCATAAGAATCAGTTGCACTGCACATTGCAAATAAAAATCCGCCTTGTCCTACAAAGTTTTTTATTGTTAAAGAAACTGCTTTCATCATTTCGGAAACTTTGCTGAATCCGTTTTTCTTAGCATTATTTTCATACATAATTTGCTGATCGATATACCATTGTGCATTACTGAAACTTGCATAAAACTTTCCATACTGTCCGGTAAAGTCTTCGTGATGTAAATGCAGCCAGTCATATTTTTCCAGATCACCGCGAAGAATTTCATCATTCCAGACTTTATCATACTTAACTTTTGCATATTCCAGTGCAAGAGTAACTGCATCATCCCAAGGAGAAAAACCTGGCGGAACATAAACAGCAATCTTTGGCGCTTTTTCTAATCTGACAACCTCCATATTGTTATCTTCGCTTTGAACTTCAGCATATATTTGCGCAGCCTGAGTCAGACTTATCTGTTCAAAATACACTTCTTCTATCAGACATTCCGAAACTACTTTATCTGATTGATCGATTAAAAATGAACCGCCGCGGTAGTTTAATAACCAATCTGCTTTCAAACTGTTTTCCAAAGCGTGAAAAGTAATTCCATAAGCTTTTAAATGATCAGTCTGACTGAAATCCATCGGAATAAGAATTTTATTTTGAGCAAACGAGTATGATGCAGCAAGAATAATAAGGGCTAATATTTTAAGTATATCTCTAATCATTTGGCAGCGGGATTTATTTGGCAACGTAATAATATATCAAACTTAGCTAAGTTGAAGTGTGTTTTAAAAAATGTCAGCCTTCGACAAGCTCAGACTGACAACAGAATAAATATAATTTTTAACATACCTAAGCAGATTTAGCATCTGATTTTATATATATAGGTTCAGAGTTTTTTTCAACCACATCTTTTGTGATAATACACTTTTCTATATTCTTCTTAGCCGGAAGATCATACATTATGTTAAGCATAAAGTTTTCAACAATTGAGCGCAAAGCACGTGCACCGGTTTTTCTTTCCATTGCTTTTTCAACTATTGCATCCAAAGCAAACGGATCAAACTCCAGTTCAACACCTTCCATTAAAAATAATTTTTTATACTGTTTTATTATTGCATTTTTGGGTTCGGTTAAGATATTACGCATTGCTTCTTTTGAAAGCTTATGAAGCGGGGCAGCAACCGGAAGTCTGCCAACCAATTCCGGAATCAAACCAAATTTTAAAAGGTCTTCAGGCTGAATAAGTGAAACAAGGTCTTCATCTTTTGTTTTTTCTTTTAAATCAGAAGAAAAGCCCATTCTGTTTTCATTTAATCTTTTTGCAATAATCTTATCAATACCATCAAACGCACCGCCAACAATAAACAGGATATTTTTTGTATTGAGATTAATTAAACTTTGTTCAGGATGCTTTCTTCCGCCTTTGGGAGGAATGCCTGCTATTGTTCCTTCTAATATTTTTAACAATGCCTGCTGAACGCCTTCTCCGGAAACATCGCGCGTTATAGATGTGCTTTCACTCTTGCGTGCAATCTTATCTATTTCATCAATGTAAACAATTCCCTTTTGTGCACGTTCAAGATTATAATCAGCAGCCTGTAATAAATGAACAAGAACTGATTCAACATCATCACCGACATAGCCGGCTTCTGTTAAAGTAGTTGCATCGGCAATTGCAAACGGAACATCCAGAGTTTTAGCAAGTGTCTGTGCGAGTAATGTTTTTCCAACGCCAGTAGTGCCGATTAAAAGTATATTACTCTTTTCAATTTCAACATCATCAAGTTCAAAGAATGATGTTCTTGATCCTATTCGTTTATAGTGATTATAAACAGCAACAGCTAAAACTTTCTTAGCTCTTTCCTGCCCGATTACATATTCATCAAGCGCCTTCTTAATAGTTTCGGGTGTATGTTTTGTCCATTTACTCTGTTTCTGACTTACTACTGCTGCCAGATTGTTCTTAAGAATATCAACACTGCTTCCTATGCAGATATCACAGATGTAAACATCTGGACCGGCAATCATACTTCCAACTTCATTTCCGTCTCTTCCGCAAAAAGAGCATTTAACTATTTTCTGTCCGGGTTTTTTAGACATTGTTTATCCTAACTGATTTTTTTCTTTAACTCAATTATATTTTGTCTTGCTTCATCAAGATATAGCGATCCTGGAAATTTAATAAGCAGACTTTCATACAATTCTATCGCTCTATCAGTATTCTTTAATCCATACTGATAAATTCTGCCCTGCAAATATAGGGCTTTATCAGCATAAATATTTTTTTCTGCTTCATCAACTATCAGGCTAAGGGCTGAGAGAGCGTCTGAATAATTATCATTTGCAATCAGCATTTCTGCACTTCGCATCTTAGCCAAAGAGTGAAAAATAAAAGCCTGCGGATTTTGAGCAAGCTGATCAAAATAAATTTTTGCCTGATCAAACTTTTGCTGTTCGGCTAAAAATTCTGCTTTGCAAAACAGTGCTAAATTAGACGAGTCATTTTTTGCATTGTTCAATAAGATGGAAAACTCAATTGCATCATTTGCGATATTGTCTTTAAGATTGCCCATTACTGTAAATAACTTTTGTCTTGCTGATTCAAAATCATTTTTATAAGAAAATATACGTGCAAGTTTGTAGTTTGAAAAGCTCCTGTCATCCTGATTTACCCGTTGAAGACTTACAACTGATTGAAAATATTTTTCTGCTTCATCAAGCTGTGCTTTCCGTACAGAGATGTTTCCAAGTTCAATTAAAGCGAGTGAAGTGAATTTTGATGCCGGATAATTCTTTGTTATGACGTTAAAATAATTCTCCGCTTTTTCATCATCGCTAAGATAGTATTCGTAAAGAATCCCTATCCTGAGATCAGCTTCAACAGCAACTTCGGAATGTTTATAAATATTTATTATTTCTTTATAAGCTTCAATAACCGGCTGAACATCCTTTTCATTAGCATTAACCGGCATTGAGAAAGTTTTCCATTCAGGGTTAACAGACTTAAATTTTTTTATAAATAAAGCCTCGAGTGATTTTGCATAACCAAGTTTTGCAGCAGGGACTATCTGTTCATTTTTAAAATTATCGGTTATATACTTATAAACATTCAATGCTGTTTCAAACGCACCATCACGATAAACAAAATCAGCAAAAGATTGCAGTTCAACTCCATCGTTATCCCCTTTGCTGTCTATTTCTTTATAGATATCAAACGCATCATTAAATAATTTTTTTTCAATCAGTAATCTTGCAAGCAAATGAGAAAAATTTATATTCTCAGATTTAAATTTTCTTACTATTTCAATCGTTTCATCAAGAGCGCCCGGTTTATTAGAATATAAAAGTATTCTGCTTTCAATTTGCTGATATTGTGCAGGATTAGCTTTTATAAGACCGCAGTACTCATTAGCTGCTTCACGATAACGCATTGTAATCTGGTAAAGTTCAGCAAGATCATAAGAAAATAAATATGGATCTTTTGATAATGTCTTGCCAAGATTCAGATATTCAATAGCCTTCTCAAAATCACGCTTTTCAATTGCA
>JAVEUY010000427.1:0-2759 GCA_034005315.1 Ignavibacteriaceae bacterium
ATATATTTTAAATAAATATTAAAACACATAAAATTATTATTGATTAAGTCTAACGAAATCAATCCGTGATATTACTTCCATCTTTATAAATATTTGTAAAATATTTTCACTTCAAACATTTCTAAAAAATACAGCAATTATAAACTATTTGTAAACCTACTCAACAAAAGACTTTCTTAAAATTATTTAACGGAACAAAAAGTTTTTTATAGTGTAAAACCCATTGTAATTAAAATCCTAAACAAATAATTCTTTAAGAGAGTAAGGAGAGGAGTCAATGTCAATTAACAAAACAAAAAAAGCTGACTTGATGGCAAAGTCTAAAAGAGTTTTTGAAATCGGCTTAATATTAGCCTTAGCTATTCTGATTGCTGCGTTCAAATTTTTCCCGGATATCGATAAACCTGGATTTACAAAAGAAGGACCACAAGATCTAATTGATGTAGAAGATATTTTGCCTACTCAACAAGATAGAATACTTCCGCCGCCGCCTAAACCTCCGATTCCCATTGAGGCTCCCGCTGCGGATGTGTTGGAAGATATTGAAATAGGTGATACAGAAATTGATGTTACTGAGCAGTTATCGGCTCCTCCATCTCCACCGGCGGAAGACAGAAAAATAATTGAAGATGAACAAATTTACTTTATTGTTTCTGAAGATAACCCTGAACCTATTGGTGGTCTTGCAGGGATTCAGAAGAAAATTATTTATCCTGAGATAGCTAAAAGAATAGGTGTTGAAGGAAAAGTATATGTTCTTGCATTTATAGATGAATCAGGAACTGTTACCGATGCTAAAATAACCAAAGGCATTGGTGCAGGATGTGATGAAGCAGCTTTGGATGCAGTAATGAAGACGAAATTTATACCCGGAAAACAAAGGGGTAAACCTGTTAAAGTTCAGATGACTATCGCTATAGACTTTAAATTACAATAATTTCAGGCGTCTTTATGACGCCTTTTTTATATCAAACAGAGAGTAAAATTGAGTTTTATCAAATAATCAGAATTTGTATTTTAGCTTAGTTTTAATTTAAAAATCTTCATTGAAATTATGAATAAGAGTAAAAGCAGTAGTAAGCAAAGCACCATCTGGGCTTTTATTTTTATTCTGATAATCGATTTAGCATTTCTTTATTATCTGAAATATCGAAATCAGAATATTAGCTTCAGTGAGTTTAATATATTCAATTTTGGAAATTTGTTGAACCTGGTTACTTTTTTAATAATATCAGTTGGATTACTAATCATCGCTTTCAAAACAAAAAATTTAAGTAATGTTAAATTATTCTGGTTCTTAATTCTGCTGCTTCAGATTTTCCTTATCATTTCATTTATACTTTTTGATTATAAACTGCCTTTTGGTAAATATTATATACTTGGACAATCAGGCAACAGACTTTTTGTTGGATTTATTTTTATGTCTTATCAGTTCTTGCTTTTTGTTTTTATGTTTTCGGTATGGTTAACTGTTTATAAAGCCAGGAATCTGATTTTTATACGCTCTGTGTTTAACTCGGCTCTTCTGTTCTTATCTATAATAATCGTTTCGTTTGTTTTTATTATAATGAAAGAAAATCAGTTTGATGAGAAACTAATTAAAAACAAAGATGATAATTTGGCGGTTGTATTAGGTGCTGCTGTGTGGTCGGGTAATAAGCCAAGTCCGTCTCTGGCAGCAAGAGTTGATAAAGCATTGGATTTGCTTGATAAAGGTGAAGTAAGTACGATTTATCTTACCGGTAGTAATGCCCCCGGCGAACTTGCTGAGTCAGAAGTTGCTTATCAATATATTGAAAGCAAAAGAAAACATGCAGATAATATTTTTATTGAGAAGAATACTACTTCAACAAATGAGCAAATAAGTTTTATAAAAGATTATCTGCTGAGAAAAGAGAAAGCAAAAAATATTATAGTTGTTTCAGATGGTTATCATTTAATAAGGATAATTGAGATTAGTAAATTCCATAATCTTAAAGTGCAAGCTGTACCCTCAAATCTTAGTTTGACTTTTGAAAATGCATTGTATTTCAAATTCCGGGAAGCATTGGCTCTGATTGTGTTCTGGTTTTTTGCGTATTAAAGTGTAAAGGAGAAGTAATGTCGTTAAAATTTAAAAGAAGAGCAGTAAGAGAAAAAGTTTTGCAGATATTATATGCTTATGAAATAAATAATGAGAATCTACAGGCTCTTACAGATAGTTTATTAGCAGAAGTGCAGGATGAAAACATGATTAAGTTCGGTAAAGATTTAATCAGCAAAGTGCTTAACAATAAAAATGAATTTGATCAAAGAATAAAACAAAGAGTTAGTAACTGGGAAATGAATCGGATTGCAGTAATTGACCGGATTCTTCTAAGGATGGCGCTTTGTGAAATCCTGTATTTTCCTGATATCCCTCCTAAAGTTTCAATCAATGAGGCAATAGAAATTGCAAAAGCTTTTAGCACTGCAGGCAGCGGAAAATTTATTAATGGAATTCTTGATGCAATTCTGATAGATGAAAAATCATCAGGAAGGTTAACTAAAACGGGCAGGGGACTTGTTGACGAAACAATATCCAAATCCCATAAAAAAAATCCTGATGACTAATAAGAAAAAAATATTTATCTGGACATTATTTGATTTTGCAAACACTTCATTTTCAATTGTGGTTGTAACCTTTGTATATGCAGTTTACTTTAAAAAAGTAGTTGCTGAAGGTGAATCTATCGGAGATCTGTATTGGTCTATTGGTACAAGTCTCGCTATGATAATTA
>JAVEUY010000428.1:0-2758 GCA_034005315.1 Ignavibacteriaceae bacterium
GAATAGGTAAAAGTGAAGTTGCATTAGATCTTATTGAAAGAGGTCATCGATTGGTGGCTGATGATGTAATTATTCTTACAAAAAAAGGCGAAGGAATTTTGTTAGGTTCTGCAACTGAAATCGGACAAAAATTTATGGAGATCAGGGGACTGGGAATAATAGATATTCAAAGCATCTTTGGTATAAGAGCTATCAGATTCCAAAAGAGACTTGAAATTGTTGTGGAATTGGAATTCTGGGATGATAGCTCTGATTATACCAGAACTGGTTTAGAGGATAAATCAATAAACATAATGGATGTGGAAATTCCCTACATTAAATTGCCAATTATTCCGGGAAAAAATATTACAGTCATTCTGGAAATTATCGGGCTTAATTATTTGTTAAAACATTATGGATACGATGCTGCTAAGGTATTTCAAAGCAAACTTAATGAAAGAATAAGAAATAAAAATTCAGCTTTAAGCAGGGAAGTTGACTATTTTGAACACGATTTTGAATGATTTTTTAAGTCTTTTTGATATTGACAAAACAGACTCATTTCTTTAAGTTGCACCACAATTTATGAAAAAGTTTTACTATTTTTCTGAAAAAAGCCTAAATTTTCTTGAAATAAAGCATTTCAAGAAAAAAGTTATATTATATTTTACTGCATCTGTATTTGTTTTCAGCGCATTAATATTTGGAACATTCTATCTTGTTTCCGGACTAATGAGCAATGAAAATGATGTAGTAATTTTGAAAAATGAGAATAAAGAACTTAAGGGAAATATTCTTCAGTTATCCAAAAAATATTCTGATTTAGAAAAAGAATTATCCACAATAACAGAAATCAGTAACCAGTTAAGACTGGCAACCAATCTAACTCCTGTAAACCTTGAAGAAAGAACACTTGGTGTTGGTGGCAGCAGTTCATTAGAAAAGTTTTATTCTGATTTTTCTGGTGAAGTATCTGATGCTTTGAATTATATTGATAAAGTTTCTAAGAAAT
The DNA here is from genome assembly GCA_034005315.1 of Ignavibacteriaceae bacterium. GTDB lineage: Bacteria > Bacteroidota > Ignavibacteria > Ignavibacteriales > Ignavibacteriaceae > IGN3. The sequence goes on from JAVEUY010000428.1 coordinate 992, forward strand.
TTGAGTTTGAGAAGTCTCAGTATAATGAGATTGTGAGGAAGCTAAACGAGAATAAAGCTTTCTATGAAAGCATTCCTGCAATTTTACCTACAACAGGAAAGTATAGCAGCGAAAGTTATGGAATGAGAGTTCATCCTGTTTTGGGAGTAAACAAAATGCATAACGGAATTGATATTATCACTGATGTTGGAACAAATGTCAAGTCTGCAGGTAAAGGAAAAGTAATATTTGCCGGGCTTAAACATGGTTATGGATTAGCTGTAGAAATTGATCATGGATATGGTTACAGAACAATTTATGCTCATCTATCCAAAATCTTAGTCCACGAAGGACAAAATCTAAAAAGAGGGGAGATTATTGCCAAGTCAGGTAATACTGGTCTTTCTACTGGTCCGCACTTACATTATGAAGTTTTGCACAACGGTGAAAACCTGAATCCCATTGAATTCTTTTTTGATGAATATAATTATTTCGAATCTAATTAACTGATAATAAATTTTAGAGGGTTTTTATTTAAATGATCTGGACGGTTGAATTAGCGGCTTTTCTTGATGATGCTCCCTGGCCTGCAACAAAGGAAGAACTATTAGAATATGCTGATAGAATCGGTGCACCTTATGAAGTGATTGAAAATTTAAAAGAGCTTGAAGACTCAGATGAGCCTTATGAATCAATTGAGGATATCTGGCCTGATTATCCTTCAGATGAAGACTTCTTTTATAACGATGAAGATAATTAAGTTCAGGCGCCTTGAGCGCCTTTTTTTATGAATAATTTTTTAAATGAAATAGCGGGAAACCCAAAAGTAAAATTAGTTCTTACTAATATTCTGAAAAGTAAAAATATTCCTCACGCATTTTTGTTTTCCGGGGATGAGGGACTTGGTAAAGACAATACAGCGATTTGTTTTGCTAAAGAACTCAATCTAATCGATAGTAATGACGAAGACAGAAACTCAAAAGTTATTCAATCCATCAATAATTTATCAGAACCTTATATTAAATATATTTTTCCTTTGCCAAGAGGAAAAAACGAAACAGATCATAGTGGTCCTTATGAAAGATTATCGGCAGATGAGTTAGACATTATCAATTCTGAACTTCAGACCAAATCAAAAAATCCATATCATAAGATCCGGATACCTAAAGCTAATCAAATAAAAGTCAGCAGCATTCGTGATATAAAAAAGTTTTTAACATTAAACTATGATGATATAAATTATCGGATAATTCTGATTTCACAAGCTCACTTAATGAATGAAGAATCCCAAAATGCATTACTTAAAAATCTTGAAGAACCGCCAAACAAAGTAATATTTATCTTAACAACTTCAGCACCTGAAAAACTCAGAGAAACTATTAAATCCCGTTGTTGGAAGATTACTTTTCAGCCAATACCAGCGCAGGAATTAAAAGATATATTAATTGAAAAATTTAATATTGAAGAACAACTATCTGATGACGTTATTACTTTTTCTGACGGCTCAGTTCAAAATGCAATATCACTGATAGAAAGTAATATATATGAATTACTGGAAAAAACTATTAGAATATTAAGATATTCATTTGGTAAGAAATATAATTCTGCGCTTACAGAGTTTGAAGATATTATTTCAGAATCTGACCAACTGAAATTCAGACTTATAATCCGTTTACTGCTGACCTGGTTTAATGACCTGCAGCGATTCAGGTTTAATCCGGATTCCAGGATGTTTTTTTACAAGCATTTGGATACTCTCCAAAAATTTGATGAAAAATTTCCCAATGC